>DXOJ01000564.1:35949-44057 GCA_019412865.1 Bacteroides sp.
CAACTTCGGTATATCCTGTTATATTTTTCTTATCAACCCCGTTTTCGGCATATTCCGTCTCCGCACAAGAGGTGAAAGCCAACAAACATACCAACACTACATATATTACTTTCATAAGCGAATAAATTTAAGATAATTACTTTCTAACAGTTGTCGACAATATTTCTACCGATCCATCCTTATAAGTCACTTCGGCGGTAAGTATTTGTCCGTTCAGGTTCTTATTCACTATATTGATTTCCTGTCCATCCAGCTTTACTTTATAAGATGAGACATCATCCGGCAAATTTAATAGTTGTACCAACATATATCCATCCACTTGTTGATATTTCAACAAAGGAAACTCTCCTGTTACAGACTTGGTCTTAACATCATCCTTCCACAACACGGCATCATCCGATTTCAGCAATGCTACATGGTAGACAGTTCCAGGAACAAGATTTTCAACCAATGTATAGTCATTCTCCGAATCAAGCGATCGACGCACCACCTCTGTTCCCTCTTCATCTGTTACTGACAATATACCTGTTTTATCGGCTCCATTACCCCAACTTATGAACAATTCCCGTTGTCCTCCGACAAGGCTGGAAACTGCCAATCCATCCCGGGCAGCAATAAAATCAGGATATAACAATGGATTGGGATTGTAGAATCCGTCTGCATCCAGTCCTAAATAACGGGAAAAATAAATTCCTCCAAGTTCCCACATTTCAGTCTTCGCATCGTAAACAGCTCTCGCTCCACCGGGAACCACACTAAAACGTCCGGTAATGGCATACGTATCATATTTCTTGAATACTTCATAAAAAGTCTTATACCAATTCTTCGGATACCAGGAATAACTCTCAAAAAGGCTCTTGAACTCGGTTGCACTCACTGGTGTACCGGCGTTAGCTTTTTCGGCTATCAGATTAAGATATTCGTAAATTTTCATCCCGGCCGTATAACCATGCTTGGTTCCCCATTCTCCCAGTGCGTCAGCTACATGAGGATTTAAAGCACGCACCATAGAGAATTCCGTGCAAATCAGTTTCTTTGTTACACCATATTTATCGCGGATAATACGGAAATCATCTTCCGCCTGGTTGATTTTCAATGCGTGAACGTGCAAGTCGAGCCCTACAACATTAGGATTGTTATTAACCACAGAGACTACTGCAGGTACCGTTTCGCTCTTCGGCAACTCGGAAACACGGTTCAATGCTCCGGCATAAATATCAAATGTCCAGCCATTAGCCTGTTTCCAGGTAGTCAGCCGATTGGCAAACTCATTCAGAAATGCCCGATAATCTTCACCATCCGCATGACAGAGATCGGTATCCAATGCATTCTCCCATTCCGGTTCGTTACCCATGACAAGTATTTCAATATTCTTCGCCATATCATAGGTTTTCAGTAATATTTCCGTTGCCTGAAATATGTACTCCATCTCCTTAGTTCCTACTTTGGGAACCGTATCGGTATATAATTCAAAAGGTATTTTCAGACTCAAGATGAATTTCACACGGTCGCCCAACGCTTTCTTGGCCTGAATAAATTTCAATGTAGGAATATGTGTCCTGATGGCATTTTCTTTCACACCAACAATCTTCCCGTTTTCATTCTGAAGAAACAGATTGGGGATATTGATAAATCCTCTCACCCAACTCACTTTCGACTGTTTCAACATCTCTATTTCCGTAATCGGGTAATCTATATTTTCATTATAGTTCGCCCCCAAATCCTGCGCCTTTGTTCCCATCGAACATAAGAACAGCAATACAAACATTAAAAAAGCTTTCATTTTCATATACATACTTCAAGGTTAATTGTCCGACATCGAACAGAACAAAGGTAGAGAAATAAATCCCGGTAGAATAGAACGATTGTTTTATCAACGGGATTTATGTTCAGAATAAACATTTGACCTTATTTTAATGGTTCTTCTTCTACTTCACTGCGATAATAACCGTCCACTTCAGCAAAGAAATTCTGCTTCAGGGAGTCCAGAAGTTCGGGCTGTTGTGCCGCCACATTCTGATGTTGAGTCCGGTCGGCTTTTACATTGAATAATCCGTATTCACCCAGATTACCTAATTCATTTCCGGTCAGATTTCGTTCGGAACCTTTATAAGGAGGCATCATAATCCAGTCGCCTGAACGATAAGCCATACGTCCCTGCGCTTCCAACACTACATCCTTGCGGGCAGTCTGCTCTTTTCCGAAGAAAGCATCCAGATAGTTCCGACTATCCAAACCTTCCGGCAAATCGGCATGTATCATCGAACCCAGAGAAGCGAGAATATCTACCTGGCAAACCAGTGCATCGGACACAACCGGCTGAATCTTTCCTTTCCAATAAACAAACAAAGGAATATGCGTACCACCGTCGAACAAACTATATTTACCTCCGCGCAGACCTCCGGCAGGAAGATGATCGCCTGCCAGTTCGGGAGCACCGTCTTTGTAACCGTCATTCAGAACCGGCCCGTTATCACTGGAGAAGATAATCAGTGTCTTTTCCAACAATCCTTCTTTCTTCAAGTGAGCAAGCAGTTCGCCGACACACCAGTCTGCCTCAACGATGGCATCGCCACGAGGCCCCATCGTTGTTTTGCCCACAAAGCGCTGGTGGGGAGCACGAGGTACGTGAGGTTCGTGCAAGCCATAATACAGGAAGAAAGGAGCATCTTTGTGTTCAGTCACAAAGTTCTTTACCTTATCTACAAAATAGTCGGCCATATCCTCGTCTTTCCAACGGGCTTTCTGTCCGCCTTTCATATATCCGATACGGGGAATTCCGTTTACTATAGAGTTATTGTGTCCGTGTGCCCACTGCATTTTCAGCATCTCCGGATGAGAAATGGCAGTCGGTTCGCCCTCAAAATTATGCTCGTAACTCACTTCGATGGGATCGGCCGGATCGAGTCCTACTACATCGCCGTTTTCCACATAAACTGTCGGGACACGATCGTTGGTTGCTGCAATCAGGCAAGAGTAGTCGAAACCGATTTCTTTGGCACCCGGTTTGACGGTTTCGTTCCAGTTGACATTGCCGTCTCCCATCCCCAAATGCCACTTTCCGATAGCTCCGGTCACATAACCGCATTGCTGCATCATCTTCGGCAAAGTAAACTGATTTTCATTAATGATAAGAGGAGCATCTCCCGGCAGGATTTTTGCATCCTTATTTTTCCACGGATACATTCCGGTCATCAAAGCGTAACGACTGGGAGTGGAAGTTGCCGAAGTGGCATATCCGTTCATGAAACAAACTCCGCCATGAGCCAGACTGTCGATATTCGGAGTATGAATCGTAGTAGAGCCGTAAGCGCTGACATCACCAAATCCCAGATCATCGGCAAGAATCACAATCACATTCGGCTTTTCTTCTACGTGCTGTGAGGTACAACCTACTAAAGACAACGTAGGAACTAGATAGATTATCTTTTTCATAATATTATGTAGTTAATAACGATGCAAATTTAGCCACCACTTATTTATTTATGTAGAACAAATGTTTAATAATGGGGAGAAATGTCCATCCTGCAACTATTCCAGAGAAATAAGGTATGAAAATGCGTGTGATGAATTAACTCGAAATGATAGCATAGGCCTGTCAATGTTCTACTTTTAATATTCTACAGGAAAATAGCCAGTTAGAAAGTAGCAAACTAGAAAATAAACTGTATAAATAAACGCATGAACATACAAAAAACAGTCTAATATTGCATAAAGCCAAACAAGATATACATCTTTCTCTATTCGGGAACCGTTCATTGCCTTAAAACCAACGAAGTGTTCCTCGGTGTGCATCGACTTGTTCCTCACCGAGGAAGCTATCGTTCTCCGGTGAAGAAGATAAAAATGGACTATTAAGAAATATTTTCTCCCTAGTTTATCATAATATATTGGAAAGGAGAAAATAATAAAATGATTGGTTATTCAGGTATCTACTCTCCAAATAACAAAAAGAATCAAGAATCTATCGCAATTCGATTAGTATATTCTCAAAACAGCGAAAATAGAGAATCACGTAATTACAAATGCATGGCATTTTCCGGCTTTTCTTTACCAAACTGCGATTTATGTCCTTCTCCGATGATTAAATATTCCTTTTTTAAGAATCATCGTTTTTTAAGGGAGGCTATATAGTTTGGAATAGAGGTTGTGCTTAACAATAAAAACTGTAATAGTATACAGGAACAGCCCAATAAGATATTACCGGATTCTGACAAGATTAGGTAATGTCTTATTTTTATAATGATGAAAATTGTTACCTTTGTATATATCTTATATTTACAATTAAGATTAAACCTAATTTTTCGCTTATGAAAATAGTTAAGGCTACC
Source organism: Bacteroides sp. (assembly GCA_019412865.1). Classification (GTDB taxonomy): domain Bacteria; phylum Bacteroidota; class Bacteroidia; order Bacteroidales; family Bacteroidaceae; genus Bacteroides. The sequence continues at coordinate 40,281 of DXOJ01000564.1, forward strand.
TACATCGTTATATTCATTACCGGACTATTAGCCGGAGTGTTCTTCTCATCCTCTGTTTCCGCCCAAGATATTTCGGGAACCTGGCACGGAAAACTTTCCATTCCCACCGGTTCGCTGACTATTGTATTCCACATCAGTCAAACGGAACAAGGCGCTTATGTGACCACACTGGACAGTCCCGACCAGGGAGCCAACGGTATCAAGACACAGACCACTTCTTTCAATGATTCTACTTTAATTATCCAGATACCTGTGATTCATGCTTCGTACAAAGGAAAGCTGAACAGTGATAACACAATCAACGGAACATTTACGCAAGGGATGCCCCTTCCGTTGAATTTGAAAAAGGGAGAAGCCAGCCGCCCCAAACGTCCACAGGAGCCTCAACCGCCTTTCCCTTACAGAAGTGAAGAAGTCACCGTGAGGAATGAACGGGATGGAATTAACCTTGCCGGAACATTGACTCTTCCCGAAAAAGGAACTAAATTTCCGGCAGTGGTAATGGTGACGGGAAGCGGTGCGCAGAACCGGGATGAGGAAATCATGGGACACAAACCTTTCTTTGTCATCGCCGATTATCTGACCCGAAACGGAATTGCTGTGCTTAGATGTGATGACAGGGGTACTGCCGCTTCACAAGGTACTCACGCAACAGCTACCAATGAGGATTTTGCCACAGATACGGAAGCAATGGTGAATTATCTGCGCAGCAGAAAAGAAATAAATGCAAAGAAAATCGGAATTATCGGACATAGCGCAGGCGGAATCATTGCATTCATCGTTGCTAAAAAGGACCCATCCATTGCATTTGTCGTTTCATTGGCAGGAGCCGGCGTGAGAGGCGACAGTCTGATGCTGAAGCAGGTAGAGTTAATCTCTAAATCCCAGGGAATGCCGGATGCCGTCTGGCAAGGGATGAAGCCTTCGATACGGAACAGATATGCCATACTGCAACAAACAGACAAAACTCCCGAAGAGTTGCAGAAAGAACTGTATGCAGACGTCACAAAAACAATGTCTCCCGAACAATTGAAAGACCTGAATACCATCCAGCAACTATCCGCACAAATCAGTTCGATGACTTCTCCGTGGTATCTTCATTTTATGAGATATGACCCGGCCCAGGATTTGAAGAAACTAAAATGTCCGGTTCTGGCTCTGAACGGAGAAAAGGATATTCAAGTGGATGCCGCCATGAATCTTGCTGCCATTCAGGAAAGAATCACCGGAAATGGAAACAAAAATGTAACAGTCAAAGCCTATCCGAACTTAAATCATCTGTTTCAGACTTGCGAAAAAGGAACATTGGCTGAATACGGGCAGTTGGAAGAAACAATCAATCCGGAAGTCTTGAAAGATATCATTGAATGGATAAGGAAACAATAAGTCTATTAATGATATTACTTAGCAAGTACACATTTCTCAATATCACATTCTTTTCTTGCTAATTCTTGCAAATTCTTCAAATATTTGCAAGAATTGGAAAGAAAGTAAATGGCTACAATTTACATATACTACATAAATCTCCCGTCATCAGCTTACACCAACATTGTCTAATTTGATTTAAATCAAAATCCATCTCATCGAACTCACCCTGAAAGATTTTGTTTTACCTTTGCAGCCAAAACAAATAAGCGGCAAATAATAGTAAGGTAAAAAGGTAACAGGTATTAAGGTAAAGTTTTGTATGAAGAAGAGTCTTATTGCATTGGCGTTCGGCACACTGGGATTAGGTATTGCCGAATTTGTAATGATGGGAATTTTGCCCGATGTGGCAAAAGATTTAGGTATTAGTATTCCTACCGCAGGGCATTTCATTTCTGCTTATGCATTAGGCGTCTGTGGCGGTGCACCTGTATTGACATTGGCTCGCAAATATCCGCTAAAACATATTCTGTTAGTATTAGTTACCTTAATTATGATAGGTAATATCTGTGCGGCTATGGCTCCCAATTACTGGGTGTTGCTCGCTGCCCGTTTTATCTCCGGCTTGCCTCATGGTGCATACTTCGGAGTAGGCTCTATTGTTGCAGAGAAACTAGCCGACAAGGGTAAAGGTTCGGAAGCTGTCTCCATCATGATTGCAGGAATGACCATTGCCAACCTGTTTGGTGTACCTTTGGGCACTTCCCTAAGTACCATGCTTTCCTGGCGTGCCACTTTCTTGCTGGTCGGTATCTGGGGAATTGTTATCCTATATTATATCTGGCGATGGGTTCCGCATGTAGAAGGCTTAAAGGATACCGGCTTTAAAGGACAATTCCGCTTTCTTAGAACTCCGGCTCCGTGGCTGATTCTCGGTGCTACGGCACTAGGTAATGGCGGTGTATTCTGCTGGTATAGCTACATCAATCCGATGCTTACCAATGTGTCCGGCTTCTCCGCAGAAAGCATTACGCCTTTAATGATCCTTGCCGGCTTCGGTATGGTAGTGGGAAACCTGATTAGCGGACGTCTCTCCGACCGCTACACCCCCGGAAAAATAGGGACTGCCGCTCAAGCACTTATCTGTATTATGTTATTGCTCATTTTCTTCCTTTCTCCCTATAAATGGGCAGCAGCCCTGTTGATGTGTCTTTGTACGGCAGGACTGTTCGCTGTATCCAGTCCGGAGCAGATATTAATTATCCGCGTATCAAAAGGAGGAGAAATGCTGGGAGCAGCCTGCGTGCAGGTTGCATTCAATCTTGGAAATGCCATCGGTGCTTATGCAGGCGGACTGGCTGTTAGTGGTGGATACCGTTATCCGTCCCTGGCGGGTGTACCATTCGCTCTAATTGGATTTACTTTATTCCTGATTTTCTATAAGAAATATCAGGCAAAATATTAAATAACTAGTAAAAGCTACCCTACTTTCTGCTGCAAGATAAAATTCACTTTAAAGTCTTGTAGAATTATATTTTTACTCATACTTTTGTAAGGTCTGTTAAGTCTTGATAAATGGGAATGAGGAAAGATACACTTATCACAATTATTATGGGAGTAATTAGTATATTTACTTCTTGCAATCCGCATCCCAATCTATCAAAGGCTGACCAACTAATAAATTCTTATCCTGATAGTTCCCTGACATATTTGAAAGCTATCCAGCATCCTGAAAATATGTCCCCAAAGGATTATGCAAAATGGTGCCTATTAGTAGCTCAAGCAAAATATAACAATGCTCAAAGCTTAGTTCCGGACTCATTTGTTTTTAAAGCTTTTGATTATTTTTCCAAAGACATATCCGACCCGAGACTAACAGCAAGAACATATTTTTATACTGCACTTATCAGTAAAGAAATAAGAAACATAGAAGAAGCTGCTCAATACTTATTAAAAGCAAGAGATTTCGCGGAGAAAGCAAATGACTACAATCTAGCATTCAAAATTTCCCATGACTTGTGCGACATCTACTCTAAACAAGGATTATTTGATTATAAGTTAACAGAGGCATGGAGAGGATATAATTATGCACAGATTTCTAAAGATAGTCTGTCTATTTATTATGCATTGGCAGATCTGGGACATGCTTATTCTACCAAAGAGCAAATCGATAGCGCACTTTATTTTTTCGAAAAGGCATTCCCTATTGCTCAAAAAGTACATCCCAAAGCCACCTCTTCTGCTTTAAACGATATATGTTATGCATATATAAATAAAAAAGATTATATTTCCGCACTAAAAATCTGCAATGAGGCCATTGCATGTGAAAAGGATTCAATTGACCGATATAACAATTACATTATCAAAGGAGTAATCTTTCAAGATATACAACAATATGATTCTGCTATCCAT
>DXOJ01000565.1 GCA_019412865.1 Bacteroides sp.
CAATGGCCTGCAAAATCATCTGTACAAAGTTGATTTTCCGGGTCCTGTCCAAACCGTATAGCAAGGTTGTAAACGGCATATTATCAACGGTTTAATTCGGTAACGTATTGTATTTGTGTTGTTCTAACTCAATCTTTATGCTATTTATCAATAGTACTATGTCAACAAATTTGCATTATCTCCTCTAATCCGATTCATATACCCCCATGTTATAAAAATGTTTGGACATATAGAAAGATATGTTATAACGGAATTAGAAACTTAATCTGCATTACTTAAAGAATTATAATATAGGATGAAACATTCATAATTTGCATGCTAAAATTGATTGTTCTCAATTTATTTTGTATTTTCGCAACAGCGGTTGAGTCAATGGCCGTTGAGAAAACAAATCATCATTATGAAATTCTATAATAGAGAAAAAGAAGTTGCGGAATTGAAGCGTGTGCAAGAGCTTGCATTTACTCAAAATTCCAGAATGATTGTGGTCACAGGACGTAGACGCATTGGTAAAACCAGTCTCATAAAGGAGGCTTTGAAAGGAACGCCTACAGTTTATTTATTCATTGGAAGAAAAGCTGAAAGCATATTAGTTACTGATTTTGTAAAGATAGTACGTGAAACTCTATCCATATTCGTTCCTGAAGGAATACCTACTTTTACCAATTTGATGCAATATCTTTTTGAAGTTGGTAAAACACGTGCTTTTAATATTGTCATAGATGAATTTCAAGAGTTTTATAATATCCGACCTGACGTCTTTAGTGATATGCAGAATCTTTGGGATGAGTATAAACAAGAAACTAAAATAAATTTGGTCATCAGTGGTTCTGTGTACTCCTTAATGCAGAAAATATTCACTGATCATAATGAACCCCTATTTGGGCGTGCTGACAATATTTTATGTCTGCGTGCTTTTAAGATCGGTGTCCTGAAACAAATAATGGAGGATCTTGCTTCCGGATATAGCAATGATGACTTATTAGCTTTATACACGTTGACAGGAGGAATCCCTAAATATGTAGAGTTGTTTTGTGATAACCAAGCGCTTACTATAGATAAGATGTATGACTTTGTCTTTTCGGAAAACTCCTTGTTTATAGATGAAGGACGTAATTTATTGATAACTGAGTTTGGGAAAAACTATGGTACCTATTTTTCCATTTTGTCAGAAATCGCCAACGGGCACTATACGCAAGGCGAGATAGAATCGGCATTGGGCGGTACAGCTATCGGAGGTTATTTAAGCAAACTGGAGAATGTATACAATTTAATAACCCGGGAACGTCCTATTTTTGCAAAACCCGGAACTAAGAAAAATGTACGATATGTTATTGGTGATAATTTCTTGAATTTCTGGTTTAAATATATTGAGCAGAATCGCTCTTATATTGAATTACAGAATTTTGATGATTTGAGACAATTAGCAAAAGCTGATTATCCGACCTATTCAGGTAGGGTGTTAGAGAAATACTTCAAACAGAAACTGGCAGAAACCGGAGGTTTCAAGGAAATAGGCTCTTGGTGGGAAACAAAAAGTTCTATTGGCAAACAACGAATAAATTCTTATGAAATAGATATTGTTGCTCTTAAATCCAGTGGTAAGAAAGCTCTTATTGCTGAAGTTAAACGAGTTCCTGAGAACAACTATAGCCATACTGTTTTCATGGAGAAAGTGGAACATTTAAAACAAAAAGAAATGTCTAAATATGATATTGAGACACAAGTTCTGGGATTGAAAGATATGTAAATATAATAAAGAGGCTGTCTTATAATTGAGTAGTCTCTCGAATTAATAACACATACCCTGCATTTCGGAATGCCTCGGCCCGATTCATTCAGCGTGTTACTTTCCACTCCACAGGTGCTTTAAACCCCTCACGTCCTTTACCATAAGGAATCTCGGGTAAACAAGGAGTAATGGTATCATATTTCAGAGCAACCTGATACAAAGATCTCACAATCTGTTCATTTCCATTAGAAGCATTCTTTTTCTCGTAAGGGTCTGTTTGATAGTCTACCAGAAAGTCTTGTGGCAAATTCAATCCCGGCTTACGCCCTTTTCTGATCAATTTATAGTCTTTGTTCACAACAGCTCCACATCCCAAATAGAAATTACGGTCAATACAACTGGTACTACCTATTAACAACGGAAGTATACTGATTCCGTCATACGCACGTTCCGGACGATTCTTATCTCCTACTAACTCTTTCAATGTCGGAACGATATCTACAAATCCAGTCACTTGAGAACTCAGATTCTTATAGTTACTTTCCGCCCTTTTCCAATAAAAGACAGCCGGCACACGCACACCTCCGTCCCATTCGTCAAACTTCCTGCCCCGTAGTTTGCCGGATGACGATCCCGGTACACCGGCGGGACCATTATCACTAAAAAAGATCAAAAATGTATTATCCATTATCCCTTTTTTCTTCAAAGCATCCACAATCGTACCAATTCCTCTATCCATACAGGACACCATTGCCTGATACGTTACTCTCTTCTGCTCTTTCGGTGTCAGACTACCAAAGTCATCACAATAAAGTTCTATATCTTTTTCCTGCGCTTGCAACGGTGTATGAGGGGCATTATAAGCTACATACAACAAGAACGGACCTTCTTTCTCATAAGTATTGATGCATCTGACAGCTTCTTGGGTAATCAATTCAGTAGAATATCCTTTATCATAACAAGTCTCCCAGTCATTGTGCCAATCCAATTCTCCTTCACGCATATGATCGAAATAATCAATTGCACCATTCAGATGCCCGTAAAAGTGGGAAAAGCCTCTATTTATCGGGTAATGTACCTTCCGGGTATGTCCCAAATGCCATTTGCCGATAATGGCTCTGTTACTATATCCGTTACGTGCCAACATATCGGCCAGAGTTTCTTCATTTTCATCCAATCCGTCTTCACGCCAAGGCGGAATAACGGTTGTACGTATGCCAAATCTATTGGGATAACGCCCTGTCATAAGTCCGGCACGAGTGGGCGTACTGATAGGAGCTGTATAGAACCGATCCAGTACAACTCCTTCTGCTGCCAAAGCGTTCAGACAAGGAGTTTTTATCTCGCTGCCATGAAATCCGACATCTCCCCATCCCAAATCGTCAGCAAGTACAATAACGATATTAGGGCGTTCTACCTGCTGTGCAAACGACAATGTAGTTGCACTTACTACCATAGACGCCCCCAAGATCAGTTTATTCATTATCTGTCCTTCTTTTATTTTTTCGGATGTTTCGGTAAAACAAAGTTTGCATGCGCCCAACGCTCCCATTCCGTAACCAATCTTGTCAATACTTCCGGATGCTGTTCTGCCACATTAAAGCGTTCTGTCCGATCTTTTACGACATCATACAGTTCCCATTCCTTGCCTTTTTCATCACGGATAGCCTTCCAATCTCTCCAGCGGATCGCTCTGTTGTTCTGATGCTCCCAATACATATATTCATGCAAGGAGTCCGTTTTCTTATGGACAGCAGGAAAAAGACTGCTGCCGACCAACGGATAAATTTTATTTCCTCCATGATAAGTCTCCGGATATTTAGCTCCGGTTGCTTCTAAAATAGTCGGCATGATGTCCGGCAAATATCCGGGAACACGACACCACTTACCTTTCTTATTCCCTAATGCTCCTTTCCACGACAGAATAAGAGGAGTAGAAATGCCACCTTCATAAGCACGGCATTTATATTTTCGGAAAGGAGTATTAGAAACCTGCGCCCACGCCCTGCCATAAGTCGGCGCAAAACTCGAAGCCGGATTATTCACTTCCTCCACCTTTCCTCCTCCCAGCTCTTCATAAGGTTCGGCACAAGCACCATTGTCGGACATGAACAAAATAAGAGTATTGTCCATTTTATGATTCTTCTTTAAGCAATCAATCAGTTTGCCGATATTGTAATCTACACAATGCACCTGAGCTGCATATACAGCCATCCGATAAGCGACTTGGTCCTTTTCCTGTTCTGTCAGTTCGTCCCATTTCCGGTTTTCCCATTCGGCAAAGTCTGTATTTGAATCAATAATCCCCATCTTTGCCATCCGTTTACGCCGTGCTTCCCGAATTTCATCCCAACCTTTCTTACGATATATCTTTGTAAATTTCTGTATATCTTTCTCTTTCGCATGTAGCGGCCAATGAGGAGCATTGAAAGCCAAATAGAGAAAGAAAGGGCGGTCATCCTTTTGTTCATCCACAAACTGGATAGCATAATCAGCAAAAGCATCCGTCGTATAAT
>DXOJ01000566.1 GCA_019412865.1 Bacteroides sp.
GAATAATAGTGCTGTATATAATATTTTTTTCATATTCTTTCTTCTTTAAGTGATTAAAAACCAACATTTACACCGAACGACCAAGTGCGATAGAACGGATAACCTGAAATTTGAGATACCTCTCCCATCTCCGGGTCGAAACCATCCTTGATACTTGTCGCTTCCCACAGGTCATTACCCGAAAAGTAGACACGCACTTTTTCCAGTTTGACTTTCCGAGTCCATTGTTTAGGCAAAGTATAGCCGATAATCAATGACTTCAAGCGAATATATCGGCTATTCTGCAGCATGAAGTCATTATTTCCATAGTTCCATGCAGCACGTCCCGCATAACTAGTCAGACGAGGATATTCCGCAGTTGGATTTTCTGCAGTCCAGGTATTACCCAGGAATGAAGGGTTTTGATTACTAAATATGGCAGCAAACGGATAAGCCATCCAACCTGTACGCATGATATACTGCTTGCCGACTCCCTGAAACATGGCACTAACGTCAACCCCTTTCCATGCACCGCCTAAATTAATGCCAAACACATAATGCGGATCACCGTCTCCCACAAATTGCAGGTCACCATTGGCACCGTCAATCTTGTTATCTCCATTCAGATCCAAGCGTTTCGTATCACCAGGGCGAAGTTCTGTAGTCGTTTCTTTTCGGACACCCAGCAATTCTCCACCGCCTTCTCCATATAATTCATAATAACGATTCACTTCGGCTTCATCGGCAAAGTAACCATCTGTACGATACAGGAAGAAGGAATTCAACGGATATCCTACCACCTTTGCATTTTTTCCTGCTACATATGTATCGGCTCCTTCCATCTTCTTCAACATTGTTTTCGTATCGCCCACATTAAAGTTCGCGAAATAAGAGAAATCACTAATCTGGTCACGCCAACCGACAGACAGTTCCCATCCTTTCACGCTTAAGTGTCCGGTGTTACTTTTGGGTGCGTCAGCTCCCAATACAGACGGATAAGTAATTTGCGACTGCATTCCCTTATTATCTTTCCAAAAGTAGTCAAAATTAACTGTCAATCGGTTATTTAAGAAATTCAAGTCGACACCAATATTTTTCTGTTTCACCCGCTCCCAAGTAAGTGTCTGATTGATAAGTCCAGAGTTTTTAAGAGTAGTAGAAATCTGTCCAGTCAGAGGGCTTCCCAAATAAGTCACTCCCGAATTAATGGCAGAAGCATACAAGAAATCACCTAGTCCGGCGTTGTTACCCGCTTCACCGTAACTAAAACGTATTTTACCGAAATCAAGTACTGGAGTAACAAACTTCATAAAGTTTTCTTGAGTAAATACCCAACCCAAAGAGAATGAGCCGAAGTTCTTAAAACGATATCCATCAGCAAATTTCGAGTCTCCGTCGCGACGTCCCAATAACTCCAACATATATTTCTCGGAATAATTATAGTTGACACGAGCAATATATGAATAAGTGCCACTACTACCTTTCCCACCCGAATTAGCCATTTTGCTACTTGCATCGGCTAATCCCAAATCATATACACCATTATCCTCAAACTTTTCACGTGCAGTGGATGTTCTTCTCCATGCCGTCGTTTCTGCATTAAGACCTGCTACTACAGACACATTATGTTGTTCGGCAAATGTCCGGTTGTATTTTAGTAAGGCTGAATAAAATTGATACAAAAGGTTGTTCGCCTGTACCAGATAACCCGGATTGTTTTCAATCTTCACATTCGACGGATTATCTGGATAAATAAGATTCTGATTCGTCCATTGTACCAGTTCAGATGCCGGATTACCAAACCAATCATACGTTTGTACAGGAACTACGTACCGTTCCCGGCGATATTCCTCGTTTTGGAAAGAAGCAGTTCCCTCAAAGCTGATACCTTTCCAGATATCGGCCACTACTTTCATATCAATACGTGTAGTTAGTTTTACCTTTTCATCACGTCCACCTTCAGAAGTAGCTGCCACAGAGTTACGGTTACCTACCGTACCGAAGTTAGCATACCACTGTCCCAATGGATTCTTTGACGGGAAGAAAGGTACATCATATCCATACAATGAATTATCCAAACCGGTAGAAGGAGATTCCGTGCTGGTTCTAATCACACTAGCAATAGACTCAAAACGTAACCAATCAGTCATCTGTAGGCCATAGTTCAAACGAAGGTTCAACTGTTTCTGTCCGTCATAAGCAGTTGTCAGATTCGCCTGATTATCCGCATAAGCCAATGAGATACGGTAGTTTGACTTTTCCGTAGAACCTGACACACTCAAGTTATGCTGATAAGAGTTACGATTAGCAAACAGTTCATCGGTACGACTGGAATTAGCCAAAAAAATTTCTCCATAATACTGTGTAGGATAAATTCCTGCTACATTTTGCTGCATCCGCAGCATATTCTCTTCAGATACCCAAGCCCACCAGTTAGGTGTCTTTTCTTCTTTATTAGCCTCCAGCCACATGGTAGCATATTGCCCCATATCCGGTGAAAAAGCCGTGATTCCCGGTGAAGTGAAACGCATATTGAAACTATAGTCTACATTGACTTTTCCACTCTTTCCACGTTTAGTGGTGACCAGAATAACTCCGTTCGCCGCTTTCGCACCATAGATAGATGCCGCTCCATCTTTCAGCACACTGATGCTCTCTATATCATCAGAGTTCAGGTTCTGAAAAGATTCAGTATTCAAGGTAGGCACTCCGTCAACAATAATCAACGGACTTCCTCCGTTGACAGACGTAGTACCACGAATGGTAAAATCCAGTCCCTCGTTACCCGGCCGGGGCGAATTACGAGTGACTACCAAACCGGGTGTCTGCCCCTGTAATGCCAATCCGACATTGGTTATCGCACGACTCTCCAATGCCTTACTGCTCACTTGCTCGACAGCACCAGTCAGAGTTGCCTTCTTCTGTGTGCCATATCCTACTACAACCACTTCATCCAAAGCATTATCATCTTCTTTCAGGATGATTTTAACATTTGTCCGTTCATTGATATCTACCACTTGATCCTGATAACCGATATAGCTGATTTTCAACTGCTTTGCCTCTGCCGGGACATCCAAGCTAAATCGTCCGTCAATATCCGTTATTACTCCCTTCTGTGAACCTACAACAACAATATTACAACCAATCAACGGTTCTCCATGCTGGTCTGTAACGACTCCTTTGATTATCCTTCCCGTTTGGGCAACAATCATACTTTCTTTCGCGTGCGTATTTGCCTGAAGCAACGCACCAGAAGAACCGCCAATTAACATGGCCACAACCATGACGACTCCTCTACGTGATAAGAAATTGGGTTTAATTTCCATAATACTATTAAATTATTAAAGTTAATATTTTCTCGATCCGGTACTCAACCGACCCTAGACAATTCATTTTGTAAACATACACGTACCTTCTTCCGAGCCATCAGCAGTTGCCATTCCACAGTACGGGAAGATAAAGACAGCTTCTTTGCAATGGCAGGACAGGACAAATCTTCTTCAAAACTCAAATTATAAATCTGACGGCATTTAGCAGGAAGAGTTCCCACGGCTGTATGATGTATTTGTTTCAATTCACGATAATATATCGCGTCTTCGATAGAATTCCGGCCTGCCTCTCTGACATTATTATATATATAGGAGACAAAATCCTCTTGTCTGTAATGACGGCGTATCTTATCCGTCACCATATTACGTGCAATGGTGAAAAGTAAAGACCAAATAGTGTTCTTATTCACAAATGCCCAATGTTCCCATAAGCGGATAAAGACATCCTGCATCAAATCTTCAGCCTCATATTTATATGGAATGCGACACGCTATAAAAGACAAGACAATATGCCTGTATTCCTGATAGAATTCAGAGAAATCTTTGTGATTGGATAGGACGGTATTTATTTCCATAGCATTACATGTTTCATTTAACAACATTGCAAATTTATGGAAAACACCCTGTTCAGGCGTGTGTCTTTTGTCGCAAACTAGTGCTACACTTGTTGCAAAATCACATTTTACGCTATTACAGGGCCTTTTTTGTATTTTTCTGCTATAAAAGAGTGAGATTAGAGTACATCTTCATCCAATTTCTCATCACGTGATTTTCCTCCATACTGCGATGGTAATATACCAAATGTTTCTTTAAATAATTTGGTAAAGTAACGTCGTGTAGAGAATCCTACGTGATCTGCAATTTCGGATATAGACAGGTCTGTGTCCCGCAATAATTGAGCAGCCCGTTTCAGACGGATACTACGGATAAAGTCTTTAGGGGTTTGCCCGGTTATTCCTTGCAGTTTACGGTATAATGTTGCACGGTTCATGGCGAGGTCTGCACTCATCTCCTCTACCGAATACTCGGTGTTATCCATATTCCGTTCTACACATTCCAATGCTTTCTGCACAAGCTGTTCGTCAAGGGAAGTAATTGTGATACTACTCGGAGTCACCACAATCTCTTTATGAAATGTTTCCTGACGCCCTTTCTGCTGCTCGATCAATTTACGTACACGAGTTAGTAAGACATCAATGCTAAACGGCTTGGATATATATGAATCAGCACCGGCTTCATACCCCATCGCTTTGCTTTCGTCCGACGCACGAGCTGTAAGCAGGACAACCGGAATATGCGAAGTTTGCAGGTTTGTTTTTATACGCTGACATAGTTCTATTCCATCTACATTCGGCATCATAATGTCACTGATAATAAGTTCCGGGTTCTGCTTGATAGCCAACTTCTCTCCTTCTTCACCATCAGCAGCATCAATAATATGATACCATTCGCTTAGTTGTTCACGTAGAAACTCCCTGAACTCTTTATTATCTTCTACCACCAACAACAGAGGCTTCGTATCCCCCGACAATACCGGTTCATCCTCTGTGTTTTCTTCTTCTGTTCCGGCTGATACTTGTTGTATTGGTGAACCTGCCGGATACAAGTCCATAGGAATGGCAATGGTAAATATAGAGCCTACCCCTAATGTACTTTCTACTGATACACGTCCATCATGCAGCTCTACATATTCTTTTATCAAATGAAGGCCGATTCCACTTCCGGAAAGGTTATTATTTATATTCTTCTTAGCCTGGTAGAAACGTTCAAAAACATGTGGCAGATCTTCTTTTGATATTCCGGCTCCGGTATCTATCACTTTCACCTGAATATATGAATGTTCTTTCTCCCGATATTTTTCTATCTCCAACGTGATATTTCCACCTTCCGATGTGAATTTGAACGCATTGGATAATAGGTTATTCAATACTTTATGTACTTTGTCACGATCAAAGTACATATATAGTTCATCAATGCCATTAGTATCCAACTGGAAAGAAATGCTCTTTTCTATAGCTATCTCCTGAAAAGAATTGCAAGCCTGCCGCACAAATTCAACCCAGTCACCATTCAATAAATTCAGCTTTTCTCCTTTCATCTCCAACTTACGGAAATCCAGCAGTTGATTAACCAACGTCAATAAACTTTGTGCGTTTTTATAAACAGATCCTAACTGTTTTGCCAGCGTTTCATCCGTCAATCGACGTATTATCATATCCAATGGAGTAATAATCAGAGTCAGTGGAGTACGTAATTCATGGCTGATATTCGTAAAGAAACGGAATTTCATCTGTTCCAGTTCTTCTTTTTGTCTCTGTGCTTCTTCTTGTTGCATACGAATCATCTTTTGACGATTACGCCGATTCACAATATAAATCAATCCGAATATCAAAAGAAGACCTAAAATTACATACAATATACGTGCAGCCAACGTATCCCAAAAAGGTGGATGTATAACAATCGTAAACTTCGATTCCGGCCCCCACATACGGTCATTACCGGCTACTGATACCCGAAATACATATTCGCCCGGTAGGAGGTTATTATAGGTAATACGCCCCTGTCCATTTTCAAACAACGTTTCCGTCCACTCCTTATCGAATCCGTCCAACTGATAACGAAAGGAGGTTTGCAAAGGATTGAGATAGTTTAAGCCTGAAAACTCTAATGTGATGTAGTTTTCATTGTATTCCAAAGATACTCCGTCTGAATAACTAAGGGACTTATCAAACAATACGCGACCATTGTATTTCTCTCCGGAAAGAATCGGAACATTAAACAATCGGAAAGATGTAAATAACGGATGGGAAAGCTGATAGGAATCCAGCATGTGATCCGGTGAGAACATTACAAATCCATTAAGAAGTCCAAGATACAGATTGTCATAGGTCATCAATGCCGGGAAACTGAATAAATCATCCTGAAGTATTTCAGCTTCAGCCAAACAGCTAATTACATGAAAACGATACTCGCTCTCATTACGTTCTACTTTTATTTTATAAATGGAAGTAACTGTCGAAATCCAAATATCATGGTTCTTATCTTCTTTCACGTTCAGGATTGCTTTAGAAAGTCCTTCTTCTCTTCCTAAAGCGTAACTTTTCCCATCGGGGGCCAATACATACAATCCATATTGAGTAGCAAACCACAAAGCTCCTTCATAGTCTTTTAATATTTGATTGTATTTAATACCACCATAATTAAATTTACCCTCCTGCTCCAATGCACATATCTTTTTTTTATCTGGGTCATATATGTACAATCCATTATCACTTCCCACAAGCAACCGGGATTGATTATCTATCGCCAGTGTATTCGCCACTTTATATTTTTTCAATTCGGGAAATTGGTTGGATAAAAGAGTTATTTCTCCTGTTTCCGGATTCAGCTGCCCTACTCCACCATAAATACTTACCCACAATCTTCCCGACTTATCCTCTATCATTGCGCGTATATTGCTAAAATCCAATTCATTTTGATAATCTGTATCAGGATAATCGTAAGATCTGATTTTACCATCGTCGATGCAGTATAACCCATCATGATAAGTACCCACCCAAATTCGCCTTTTACTGTCTTCGTACAGCATACGGCAATTTTTCCGGGTGAATTCTTTATAAAAATAACTCAGTCTCTTTGTTTCCGGCTCATAACGATAAAGCGCCTGTGTGGTTCCCATCAGGATTTCTCCTGCTGATGTTTCAAGCATACAGCGAATTTCGTCCCCGTTCCAATCACCGTTCAATACCTTCTTATTACATAAGGTCATCCTATTCAAATTGGGATGATAATAACAAATACCTTGATTGTATAATCCTATCCATACGGCCCCATTCTCCCGGTCACAGTAAATGCTTTGAATGCCATTGCGTATGGTTTGTCCCGATAATAAAGGAAGATCCTGAAGTTGAGTGACTGAAAAATTATGTATATCAATAACACATAGTCCGTTTAGGACAGTGCCTACCCATGCATTCCCCCCCTTATCCACATCCATAGAAGTCAGCCATGAGTTTTGTCCGAGTTGGATTCCTGCAATTTGATTCCACTTTTTCTTATAGACATCATAGTATCCCACTCCACGATCCCACATCACCCAAAAATCACCATTATTCAATAGTTTCAAGATAATCCGGTCATCAGGTTTCAATTGATTTTTCAAGAAATCCACTTGTTCTATGAAACGTTTCTTCTCATGGTCGTAATACCGGATAGCTCCGTTCTGATAAACCATCCAACTGCATTTACCATGGCTCTCTACTCCCAATAATTTTCCATCGTCTACCGCAGATTCATCACTTTTAGAAATCTGTTCCATTATTCCCTGTTCTGCATCATAGGTATAAACCAAAGAACTGTCTGTCAAAAACCAATAACGTTTTTCCGAATCAATAAATAAATCGGCAAGTTCTTCTTTCCAACCTAATTGATATAGCAGGGAATCTACATTATATATATACTGCTCGGTGGGCAAATCAAAAACCCGCAGACTGGCACGTTCTTTCATCCATAAGCGTTTATCCGAATCAATATACTGCTCAAAAATAATGTGATTATAGGATATAGGATAACCTTTCTGTAAGTCAAATGGAAAGTTAGAATAGTTTCCTCCGTCATACATAGTCAGCAATACAGTCCGAATTCCCATGCGTCCATCAGGCAGCGCAAATACACTACCGACATAATTATCCGGTAACCCCTCTGTTGCGCCGATATGACGGAATACATAGGAGGTTTCTTGTGAATGTATTTGGTTTGCAATAAAGAAACTCAATAAAATAGCAAACAGGTATATTCGTGTATTCATAACCGTATATTATCTTTTATTTCACTTATAATAATATTACGAACAAGAAATCAAATTCCTAGTATTTTACCTATATTTTTTCATCTGAATGAATTCAATATAAAAGAATACTTACCAGACAAAAGCCGCAATACTACCTTACCATCTTCTATTCCGACATACTCTATCCCTTTGCTTTTCTTTAAAGTTCTATTCCCCTCAACAATGTTCTTCACTGAAGTTGCAGGAAGATGCAACGTTGCAGTTGTATTAGCCGGAACTATACATTGATAAATAACTGCATCTTTTTCTACTCTCCAACTACTTTCGATACGCCCATACATAGAGTTGTAATATCCTTTGGCATAAGTCATATTTCCAGTAGTATCCACTTCCGGTTTCAGCACAAAGTGTTTAAATCCGGGAAAGTTTTCATCCCGTTCTATGCCTAAGGAGTAATTGTATATCCATGCACCGACTGCACCAAAAGAATAATGATTGAAAGAATTCATACGGTTATTTCCACCGAATCCATCTTCGTGAGTATAGGAATTCAACCGTTCCCAAATAGTAGTAGCTCCCTGCTCCACTGAATACAGCCACGACGGATAGTTTGTTTGCTGTAACAGTCTATATGCCGCCTCACTGCAACCGTTATCCGACAAAGCTTTACTGATCCATGCCGTTCCTATAAACCCTGTCATCAACGAATAAGGCGGACACCATTTGCCTTGTTCTGTCTTGTTCTCCCTGGCGATTGTCTCCATCAGGTTCTTGACAAACTTCGATTTATTCTCTTCATTAATGATGTCGAATACCAATGGAAGAACATAAGAAGTTTGTGTATCTACCAGTGTTCCCTGCCTCTTCGGTATGAAAGCGGAATGGATGGTCTTGCAGGTTTCCGGTTGCAGGTAGGTGCTGTTAAAGAAAGCCTTTCTGTCGCTGTGCAACTTCCGGTATTCTTCCGCATCTGCGGTCTTTTCCAAAACGGTGGCTATCTTGCTCATTAATTCGAGGTCATAAATAAAATAAGCTTCCCACAAGAGAGATTTATCATTCCTATTATCTTCGAGCCCGAGCCAATCGCACAAATCGCCCCATGCTCTGTTCTGCACAAGCAGGTTTGTTTTCGGGTCGATAGTCTTGTCGAGGATATAGGAAATATATCGTTTCATGGCATCATAGTGTTCAGCCAACAAGACTTTATCCCCATATTGCTGGTAACACTCCCAAGGCACTGTAATTCCAGCACTCCCCCATAGCAAACCACCGAATCCTCCACCCAAAGGAGCAATATCAGGGAAGCGTCCATCTTCACGCTGCACATCACGCATAGAGCGAAGGTATCTTCTCAAGAATTGCGAAACATCTCCCAAGTATGTAGCCGTGCGGGAAAATACAGAAATATCCCCCGCCCATCCTAAACGTTCGTTCCGTTGAGGGCAGTCGGTGGGGATAGATATGAAATTAGCCAAAGAAGACCACGTGATGTTCTCCCACAACTTGTTTACTTTCACATTCGATGTCTCGTAATAGGAAGCCAATTCGTGAATAGAGCTAAGCACTACTCCTTTCACCGACGCTACGGGAAGGGGGTTGTCAATGCCTGTTATTTCCACAAAGCGATAGCCATGGTAGGTGAAGCGTGGAAGAATCGTTTCCTCACCCCCTTTGGCGATATAGATATCCTGCGCCATGGCAGCGCGGATATTCTCCAACATAATCATTCCGATATTGTCCTTATATTCGGGCAAGTCCGGATACTTCACTTCAGCAAAACGCAGATAGATTCTTGTTCCGGGTTTCATGCCGGACAGTTTTATTTTAGGCACTCCCACCATATTCTGTCCCATATCATAAACAAATACACCGGGGCGTACTTCTTCCATCGAGAGGGCGGTCAGTTCCATTTTCGCTTTCACTGTCTGTCCGAACTGTCCTATCAGTTCAAAACCAGAGTAATCATTTACCCAAGGTTTATCCGGGTTCCCTTCCGTACTGATATTACCTTCCAAGGCAATTTCACAGGCAGGTTTCCAACCTACGGCATCATAGGTAGCCGTGCTCCATCCTTCCAGCCTTGCATCACGCAGAGCGTCATACACTTCTCCCTGAAAAAAGCTACTGTAATAGATAGGGCCTTTATTGTAATATTGCCAGGTAGAGGGTTCGGTTATTATCACTTTCTCCTGTCCGTCGGCGTAGGTGATTACCAGTTTTGCCAGTAATGACTGGTGGTCACCGAAGAAGTTCCAGTTATCTCCCGTAAAAGTTGCTCCTCCACTCCACCATCCCTCAGACAGTAAGGCACCGAGTGCATTTCGTCCAGAATGAATATATTCTGTAACATCAAATGTCTGATATAAGTGAGTTTTATTATATTGAGTAATTCCGGGATTAAAGTAATCGTCTCCTACCCGTCTGCCATTCAGATAAATCTCATAGATCAGGGCAGACGCATTAAAAATCATTATCCTGTAAAAGTTTTGATAAATATTTT
>DXOJ01000567.1 GCA_019412865.1 Bacteroides sp.
AACAACTCTCGTTTTCTCTGGCGAAACATCAAGACGTAAGCGTTCTTTCAGCCAATGCGTTACCGCAATCAGCGTCCGGTCTGCCTGTTCTTTCGTCCTGCAAAGAATCCGAAAATCATCCGCATATCTGACGATATACATTTCTTTCAACCTTGTATTCCGCATTGCCCGATACGCATGGCTTTGTATCGGACAGCCCGTCGCATTTTCCCTGTAGGAGTAGTTTTCCGTTACCGGGTTGCACTGCCACTGGCTTTCTATCCAATGGTCAAGTTCATTCAGAACCACATTTGCCAGCAGTGGTGAAATAATGCCGCCCTGCGGCGTTCCCTTTGCTGGGTGTTCTATATGGCCATCCGGCATGAGGATTGGTGCTTTGAGAATCCTGCGGATTACATAGAGCAATTCTTTATCCCGAATATTAAGTGACCATAACTGTTTTATCAGCTTTGAATGGTCTACATTGTCAAAGAAGCCCTTAATATCAAACTCCACAACATAGTAAAGTCCTGACCTCTGCATAAGCCTGTAGATTGCCGCTATCGCATTTTCAACCGACCGATTCGGACGGAATCCATAGCTGTTATTGCTAAATCTGGCTTCGCAGATAGGCTCCATGACTTGCTTGATACATTGCTGTACCAATCTATCCCATATACAAGGGATTCCCAGAGGTCTGGTACTCCCGTTTGGCTTAGGGATTTCTTTGCGTCTCACGCTTCTTGGGGTGTAGCCGTTTTTACCTCCCTTTACGATTCTACGTACCCTCGCTGTTACTTCGTCAGCGGTAAGTTTACCAATATCAGAAATTTTCAGCTTATCCGTCCCCGGTGTAAAACTCCCGGTATTGGATTTGATGTTCCGATAGGCCAATAGGATATTTTCTCTCGAAAGTATCACATCCATCAGGCCGTCAAAGATTTCTCCGGCTTGACTTCTGGCATACAGCTCATCAAAGGTACTCTGCATATCGTAGTATTCAGCATGGCGGAGATACTCCACGTATTTTGTTTTTGGTTTCTTCTCATTTGGCATCAGGCATCACTCTCCTTTACGGCGAGTGACTTCTTTTTGTCATACTCGCAATCCTAATTGCGACTAAGTGCTAAGTTGTCTGTTTGACTGACTTGAGGCCATTCCTCCGTTTTCCTCTTTTTCGCAGAAAACATCATCGGTTCGACCTCTGCTTTTCAGCAGTAGTACAGCAGCTTATATGATTCGTCTGCTTACTTCCTAATGGTGGAAGCCTACTGCCTTTCCTCGTTCCAACAATCCTATCTTTACATATACCTTTAGGTCTCCGCTTTAAGCCTGTCAGCTTGAACACGCCTGTAACGTGCTATGGTGTTTCATAACATCAATTTTTACTCCACCACACTGATTAGCGATTAACGCTACCGGCACATTTCTATGCCGTCATGGTATAGACCCTTACATTCGCGGTTTTCGTCAGTCATATTTCAAACATTCTGACCTTGGGTATTTTGTAGACCTCCGGCCTATAGGTAGCACCGTCCACCTCTGGACAGCTTTCGTGAGGCTGGTATTTATCCAGCAATCCATACGGCTACTCTCAGCCGACTTCACCGAGCTTCTGACAAGTCACATTTCTGTTGAAATGCCAGTCGGAGTATTAAGGGGGCGTTTCAGGGCGTTACCCCATCATTCCACCTCTCGGATTGTTAGTTCTCCTAACATTTGAAATTTTCGTTCTTTTGTTAATGCCTGATTTTGTCCTTCAACCACGAAGGCTTTGTTCAGGAACGAGTCGCACTGATGTCCATGTCGTATCCTGCGCGGACTGCTTTTTTCTGTTCCTCGATCTTACT
>DXOJ01000568.1 GCA_019412865.1 Bacteroides sp.
ATCGACCAGTTCTTGTTTAAAGTAAAATATTGTCCGGTAACCCCTAAACTGGTTGTCAGATTGTTGCTCAAGTTTATTACGGAATTACTATATGCCGAGAGGACTGTACTTTCTCCACTGCCTTTCGATATTTGTTCCATAGGTTTGTTTAATCCCAAATAAGGGCTGACTTTGTAATCAAGATCATATTTAAGTTCCGTAATGGTAATCCCTGTTCTGTTGGTATGCCTCGGACTGAATTTCTTATTCAGATATGAATTGAATACTAAATTCCATCTGCTATTCTGAATATCTGCTACATTAATAATAGCGTCGTCGGTATGTAAGTCCGCCAATGAACGGTCTTTGGAATAGGTAGCGGATAGAGAAGAACGGATATAAGTATTTTCATCCAGTACATATTTGTGCGCTAAGCCACCTGCCAGTTTATCCAGTTTATTATATCCCGACGACCGGTCTCCCATCGTTTCCCATTCGGAACGTTCCAAAACATCTGCTTTATTCCTGTCTATCAATCCTAATCCCCAGATCGAAAAGGTTCCGGCTTTACGTGTGGGAAAATTTAGTTTGAAGGCTAAATCCTGATATTTCAGGTTGATGTCATTACCCGATGCTAGTGAAGTAGTAGAAAAGCGATAATTCACCAGATAGGAACTTCCCCGTTTTTTACTGATAGGACCTTCCGAAGCTAAATCTATGCCCATGAGTCCGACCTGAAAGGCATGTTCGTACTTCTGATTATTACCATTGCGCAAATGCATATCGAAAACACCGGATAAGGCATTACTGTATTCCGCTGGGAAAGCTTCATTGTAGAAATCGGAGTTTCCGATAACTTGCGTACTTAAAGCAGACAGGAATCCCCCTCCCAACCCTGCTAAATCGGCAAAATGAGTCGGATTAGGTATTTCAATTCCCTCCAGTCTCCATTGGGTAAATTGCGGAGCATTTCCCCGGATGGCGACCGCATTGGTACCGACATCTCCTGCCACTCCAGCAAATGCAGAACTTAACCGTGCCGGATCATCAAACCCATTGGCAAATCGGGACGCTTCTTCAATACTAATCATACGTCCTCCCGTAATAGCCATCGGGTTGAGTGTCCGGTCTTTTTTTATTTCCGGTTTGACAAGCACTTCAGCCAAATCCTGCACATTTTCATCCATAGGGATTTCTACAAATACTTCTTTGGATGATGTGACAGACACTTCGCTAATGATACTTGGGCGATACCCCATAAAAGATGCCTGAATATTATAACGTCCTATCGGGACGTTATTAATCCGGAAATTTCCCCGGTTGTCAGTTGAGCCTCCCAGTGAAGGTTTCTCTGCTATACAGACGGAGGCATATTCTATTGGCGTATTGGTTTTGGAATCAACAACGATTCCTCTTATCGTTTGAGTCAGTTTTTGTGTATCGTCATTGGCAGGCTTTTGCCGGTTATCTTGCAAAGAAATAATAATATGATATCCTTTTATTTTATATACATATCTGGTTTCTTTTAAGAGTTGAGTCATCGCTTTGTCGACAGCTACATTTTTAAGAGATAAAGACTGCTTCTTTTCTAAATCCAGATTCGATTGTTCGTAAGCGATGCTATATCCGGTTTGTGATTCAATTTGGGCAAAGGCCTCTTTTAATGATATCCTTTTATTTTGTATGGTAATCTTTTTTTCTTTATTCTGCGCGACTGTTGTAAGAGAGAGAAAAGCAAAAAATAAAAAAATGGCGAGCTTAGCTGCCCGTTTATTCGTATTAATTCGATTCATTATTCTATATTTGTATGTTGATACTTCATTTTACGTCACTTGTTGAATGAGGATAGACATTTCAGAACTGGGAAGAGGGTCTCAAGCTGCTTCCCGGTTC
>DXOJ01000569.1 GCA_019412865.1 Bacteroides sp.
TTCTATATCAATGCACAAATGAAGAAAGTTGGCTGTTCGCAAAATTTCCTCAAAGCATTGGTCGATTCGGATTACTCGAAACCGTTCAACCCCTTCACCCACTATTTCTATTCTCTCCCGTCGTGGGACGGGAAAACCGATTACATCACCCAACTGGCAAAAACGGTCAAAGCAGCAGACCAGTCCTTTTTTGAGGACAGTCTCCGCCACTGGCTGGTAGGCATGGTGGCGTGCGCCATCAACGATGACGCGCAAAACCACCAACTGATGTTACTTTATGGCGAACAAGGGAAAGGTAAGAGCGTCTTTATCCGGCGTCTTCTGCCTCCGGAACTAAAGGGGTATTACCGCCACGGCATGATCAAACCCGACAAAACAGACCATCTGCTACAGCTTTCTTCCTGTCTCATCATCGACTTGGATGAATTTGACAGCATCTCAACCTGGCACATGCAGGACCTGAAAAGACTCATCACACAAGATGAGGTGACAGAGCGGAAAGTTTACGACATACAGACATACAACTACGTCCGTCGTGCCTCGTTTATAGCCAGCACCAATAATCCGCACTGCCTGCAGGATATCAAGGAAAACAGACGTATTCTCTTCAACACTATCCTGAAAGTCGACTATCGTAACCCTATAAATTACGAAGGAGTATACTCACAAGCGTTGGCGCTTTATCAACAAGGATTTCAGTACTGGTATGATAAAGAACAGATCACCTTCCTGAACGACCGCAACGAGAATTACCGCCTGAAGGACCCGGTGGAGGAAAATCTGTTTTTCTATTTCCGTGCGGCTAAAGGAGGAGAAATAAATGCGCAATGGTATCCCGCTTCTTATATCCTTTCAATACTGAGCGTGAACGGACGCACCCAGTCCAACCAACAGGCACAAAAGATATTGGTCACCGTGCTCGAAAAGAATAATTTCCATAAACGGGTCACCTCGGACGGCGTTACGGAATATATGGTAGTAGAGTATTCGCGGGAAGAGCGCAAGGCTAATTCGACATTGCCGCAGTTGCCGAAACAGGGGAAGTTTGAGTTGTAAAAACGGGGAGCTTCGGGATGATAAACAATAAACAGTAAGCACACTCGACCGTGAATGTAGGATAGGATGTTACGGAAGCTAACAAGCAATGAAAAGGAAAGGGAAAAGCAATGTTACGACAGTTAACAAGCATTTCCCTTTCCTTGACAGTAAGAAGGTGCAAAAGTCAGTGTATCCGGCTGATACAACACGCTATTTATCACCGTACATCTTCGCCCTCAACTCCTTGATATGGTCCGAAGTGATATATTCGTCATATTCCATCATCTTGTCGATGATACCGTTCGGAG
>DXOJ01000057.1 GCA_019412865.1 Bacteroides sp.
GTCATATGTGGTATGATGTTCCTAAACTGATACTGCAACTGGAGATTGAATACAAAGACGGAAGCAGGGAAACAGTGGTGTCCGATCCTTCATGGAAAACGACTACGGGGCCGATTCTGCATGATGCCATATTTACAGGTGAAGTTTATGATGCCCGTCTTGAACTTGGTTCGTGGAACCGGGAAGGTTATGATGATTCTGCCTGGAAACCGGCTTTGGCGGTTCGTCCTCCTACGGGTGCTTTGCAGGCACAAACGATTCCATTTACGAAAGTGATGGGAACGGTAGATACCCATTTTGAACAGGCAAACGACTCTTTGTATATCTTCACTCTGCCCGAAACCGTTTCGGGCTGGTGTGAACTTTCCGTGAAAGGTAGGGCAGGAGACTCTGTGAAACTGCGTTTCATCAGTGATGAGGGCTTGAACTATGGGCAGGAAGATGTATATATACTGAAAGGCGGGCAGGAAGAAAGATGGGAACCTAAGTTTACCTGGCATGCGTTTAAAAAGATAGAAGTAATCGCGACAGAAGGAGTTGCAATCTCCGGCCAAAGCATACAGGTGAAATCCATCTATACGGATATCAGGAATACAGGAAGCTTTGAATGCTCTAACGAACTTTTTAATAACATCTGTGAGGCTTATAACCGTACGATGCATGCCAATTTCAAAGGCATAATAAGCAGCGACCCGCACCGCGAACGATTGGCTTATACCGGTGACGGACAAGTCATCACGGAAAGCCTGCTCTATTCGTATGACATGACTCGTCTTCTCAGAAAGTTTGTTACTGACATTAGTGATGCAAGCAATAAGAATACAGGCTATGTTCCCCATACCGCACCTTTTGGCGGTGGAGGCGGAGGACCTGCATGGGGATCGGCTTATGTAGTCATACCCTGGAATTATTTCTGCCACTATGGTGACACTACACTCTTACGGGAACATTACCAGGGAATGAAGCATTGGGTTGAATATCTTCAGACCCGTACAGATGACAAGGGGATAGTCGTAAGGGAGGAACCGAACGGATGGTGTCTGGGTGAGTGGTCTACTCCTCACAACAGGATTGAAATTCCTGCCTCATTGGTGAATACGGCATACTTCTATCATGTCACTTGCATCATGGCGGATGTTGCGGGTATTCTGAACAAGAAAGATGACGAGCATCATCTGCGTACACTTGTCGAAACGATCAGAAAGAACTTCAACGCTGCATTTTACAATGAAGCAACCCATCATTATGGGGAGGGAAAACAAGGGGCCGATGTATTTGCGCTGGCATTCGGACTTGTTCCGGAAGGTAAGCGGGAGAAAGTGTTCGCAGCTTTGCTCGGACATTTGGAAAAGGTCAATTATCACTTTGATACAGGTATACTTGCCACTCCACTTTTACTGCAGGTGTTGACGGAAAATGGAAGGGCAGACCTCGCTTATAAGCTGATGAACCAGCGTGACTTTCCAAGTTATGGTTATCTGGCTGACAAGAAGAATAATACACTTTGGGAAACATGGAATGGAGATGGAAACGATGAAGGTTGCGGACATTGCCATCCGATGTTCGGAAGTGTCGTGGCATGGTTCTATCATTCACTGGCAGGCATCAAGCCCGATCAGTCTGATCCGGGGATGAAGCATTTCTACATTGAGCCGATGATAGTGCCCGATTTGAAATATTGCAGAGCTACGTATGACAGTCAGTATGGCAAGATTAGTTCGGATTGGAAGATAGATGAGAACGGAAATCTGAATCTTAAGATAGAAGTTCCTGCAAATACATCCGCTACGGTGATAATTCCTGATTGGGGCGGCAGAACAGTGCTGGAATCCGGAAAACCGGTAAGTGAAGTCAGTAATATTGTAATAGATAAAGTGGATTCTGCCCGGATGAAGGTATCATCGGGCGTCTATCACTTTGTCATTCTTAAGTAAGTCATTTAAAAATAGAAGATGAATAGTATGAAACGATTGTTATGTTTAGGTTTGATTTTGAGTTTCTGTTGTCTGTCATTGACGGCGTATGGAAATGAGAAGACCCCGCCTTTCCATCTGGTGGAGCTAAAATGTGAGAATCTTATTGACCCGTTGGGGATTGATAATGTAACCCCTCATTTCAGTTGGAAATTGAAAGGTGACGGAGTGAAGGGCGGGCAAGCCTATTATGAAATACAGGTGGCTTCGGACAGTATTTTGTTGTTGCAGGATAAGGCGGACTTGTGGAATACCGGGAAGTTGAAATCCGATGCTTCGGTAATGGTGCCTTATCAGGGAAAAGCGTTAACTTCCCGTTCCTTATGCTATTGGAGAGTACGTGTATGGGATTCCAAAAAACAAGCTTCGGTGTGGAGTCCGGTTGCCCGTTTTGGTGTAGGCATTCTGGATAAGTCGCAGATGCAGGGCGAATATATCGGGTCGTCTGCCGAAGGTGGTAAGATTTGTGCTCCTATTCTACGCAAGAAAATCAATATGACGAAGGGAGAGACTTCTTTTTTGCATATAAATACGTTAGGTTATCACGAAATTTACGTCAATGGAAAGAAAGTAGGCGAAGACGTCCTTACACCTGCTGTTTCACATTTGACCAAGCGTTCGCTGATTGTCACTTATGATATCACTCCTTATCTGAAAGAGGGAGAAAACGACCTGCTCATCTGGCTCGGTCAGGGATGGTACAAGACAACTACTTTCGGAGCGGCTTATGAAGGTCCGCTGGTAAAAGCAGAGCTGGATGTGTTGAGAAATGGTAAATGGGAAGTAGTGGCGAAGACAGATCGTTCATGGAACGGGCGCGAAAGCGGCTATTCAGATACAGGTACTTGGCGGGCTTTGCAGTTCGGCGGTGAGAGGGTGGATGGAAGAATTCTTCCGAGAGATCTTTCGTCACAGGCGTTGGATAAAATGAAATGGGCTCCTGTGGTGACAGTGAATGTTCCCGATCATATTGTTTCGCCTCAAATGTGTGAAGTGAACAAGATACATCAGATTTTGCAAGCCGTTTCGGTCAAAAATCTGGGCGAAGGTACATGGTTGGTAGATATGGGGAAAGTTCAGACCGGATGGTTTGAAATGCAGATGCCTGTGTTGCCAGCAGGTCACGAAGTCACGATGGAATATAGTGACAATCTGACGAAAGACGGTGAATTTGACAAACAAGGTGAAAGTGATATATATGTATCCGGTGGCAAGCAGGGAGAATGTTTCAGAAATAAATTCAATCATCATGCCTTCCGGTATGTGCGTATCTCCAATCTTCCGCAAAAGCCGGAAACGGGTGCTATGAAATCTCTGCAGATTTATGGAGATTACAAACAGGCTGCTACTTTTGAATGTTCGGATGCCGACTTGAATGCTATCCACGATATGATTCAGTATACGATGAAATGTCTGACGTTCAGCGGCTATATGGTAGACTGTCCGCATCTGGAACGTGCCGGATATGGGGGTGACGGAAACTCGTCAACGATGTCTTTGCAGACGATGTACGATGTAGCCCCGACTTTCGAGAACTGGATACAGACTTGGGGAGATTCTATGCGTGAAGGAGGAAGTCTGCCGCATGTTGGTCCTAATCCGGGTGCCGGTGGCGGTGGTCCGTATTGGTGCGGATTCTTTGTACAGGCTCCGTGGAGAACGTATGTCAACTATAATGATCCCCGACTGATCGAGAGATATTATTCTCAAATGAAAGAGTGGTTCAAGTATGTGGATAAATATACGGTAGATGGTTTGCTGAAACGTTGGCCCGATACCAAATATCGCGACTGGTATTTGGGTGACTGGCTGGCACCGATGGGGGTAGATGCAGGCAATCAGGCTTCAGTGGATTTAGTTAGTAACTGTTTCATCAGCGATTGTCTGGGCACTATGTATAAGACGGCCTTGACATTAGGTAAAAAAGAAGAAGCGGAAGGTTTTGCCGCCCGTAAAGAGAAGCTCAACAAGCTGATTCATGAGACTTTCTATCGTGCGGATGAAGGAATTTATGCTACAGGTTCGCAGTTGGATATGTGCTATCCTATGTTGGTAGGTGTTGTGCCCGATTCTTTGTACGATAAAGTGAAAGAGAATGAGGTCGCCATGACCGAAGAAAAGCATAAAGGACATATCGCTGTCGGTTTGGTGGGAGTACCTATCCTGACAGAATGGGCTGTTCAGAACAAAAAAGTGGATTTCTTCTATCAGATGATGAAGAAACGCGACTATCCCGGCTATTTGTATATGATCGATCATGGTGCAACGGCAACCTGGGAGTACTGGAGCGGAGAACGTAGCCGTGTACATAACTGTTACAATGGCATTGGAATCTGGTTCTATCAGGCTTTGGGAGGAATACGTCTCGATGAGGCTGAACCGGGATACCGCCATTTCTATGTCGATCCTCAGATACCGAATGGTGTGACTTGGACAAAAGCGACGAAAGAATCGCCCTACGGCACTATTGCTGTCAATTGGGAATTGAAAGGTAACCAACTGAACCTTCAGTTGACGGTTCCGGCGGGAACAACTGCCACGGTTTGCATTCCTGACGATGCGGTTTCATGCAAGATGGGAACGAAAAAGGTGAATATCAAGAAGAAAACAGTGTTGGTAAAGGAAGGAAACCATCATTTTGTATTTGGACTGAATAAGTTGTAATGGGGGAATCTGTGGTGCTCTCTCTATAGAAATAAAAACTATTATTTGCCGTCATCTGTCACATTATGGGGCATAATGGTTTGAATATGAATGGTTAATGCTGTGACAGCAGTATGTGATGACAGTGTGATGGCAAATCTTGCCGTCACACTGTTTTGCATTAACGGCTTCTTATGTTCAGTTCTATATAGAGCTTTTTAGTTTCTGGAGCTTGAAACTAGAGTTTCGACCGTTTGAAACTAAAGTTTCATCAGCTTGGAACTAAAGTTTCCTCTATTTGAAACTAGAGTTTCAGCCGCTTGAAACCATCGGTTCCGGCGTAGGAAACCAAATGGATCTGCGTATTGTGATGTGTACTGGTTTTAGTTGACAACTTCGTTTGTTATAACTGAATTAGTTTACTCAATATACTTTAATATCTAAATAGGTTTACTTTTGTTATTCTTATTCCTATGTTAGTTGTCTTTTGTTGGTGCTTGCAAATTTATGCATCTTCCTTTATTTACGCAAGCCTTCTTCAGGAAAATGTAATGTTGCCAACAACCAAAAACTCTTCGGTCGGGGATCGCCCTAGCGGCAAGGGGCGGGACCACCCGTCCCGACGAGCGGGTATTATGCTGTTAATCCTCCCGTTTCGCTGACCACTTCCATGGGTGTCCTCATGTTTATCCCTTGATGAGGCCGCACATGATTATATACATATACAGCATCTTCAATGCGCTTGCTTACTTGCTCGAAGCTCTCATCATCACAGTCGAATAGCCAACCGTTTTTAATGGTGTTGTTCATTCTTTCAGCCAATGCATTATGTAAAGGATCACCACACTGCGTCATACTGATGTTGATTTGATGCTCTTTAAGCCTCTCTACATATTTATTTGAGCAATATTGGACACCCCGGTCGGAATGATGAATAAGAGTGCTCATGTCTATGTGATACTTCTCATAGAATGATATTGCCATCTCCAAAGCTTTCAAGGGCCCCTCCGTCTCAAGAGTTTTGTAAAGCGCATATCCCACGATGGCACGACTTGACGCATCGGTAAGCAACGAGAGGTAAGCCCAGCCCCGACCGGTGTTTACGTAGGTTATATCCGCCACTACCATAGCGCCCAATCTCGTAGCGACAAATTTGGGTGCAACATTCAACAGATCGGGGTAGATATAGTAATTATGGTTCGAATTCGTTGTTCTAGGACGCTTGCGACTTGTACGTTGACACAAACCATTGGAGCGAAAAATGTCATAACAACGATCACGACCGATAACCATCTTTGGTCCAAACTTACTCACGCAGCAGGCGTATAACTCGCGCATACCAGCTTTGGGCATGAGTTCCAACAGTTCTTTGCAGTACAACACGATGCTTGTGGTAAGGATATCAACCTCCAAATGTCGGTTCACATGCTTGTAATAACCTTGTCGGGTTATGCCGAAGTAATCACAGAGGAACTTTATACAACCACGTTTGCGTCGGGGTGAGTGCCTCTGTGACAAGGTGTCGATTACTTGGCATCGGAGTTTTTTCGTACCTTGATATGATACGTGGATTCAGCAAGATTGATGAGTTCTTCGCACGCCTCGTGACGTAAACTCTCATCAGCAAGAGCCCGATGAAGTTTACGGTTCTCAGCACGCAATAGCGATAGTTCTTTCTGGAGCTCAGAAATACTAGAATCAATAGCATCGCTATTTACTGGTTTAGAGGATCTACCCATATCTTTGTCTTCTATTTGATACTTGTTAAGCCAATAAGTAAGAAGCTTGGCACAAAAGCCGTTACGCTTACAAAACTCAGATTTGCTCTCGGGACTTGATAAATACTCACGAATATAAGACATTCGTTCATCATCACTGTAATAGTTGTACTGCTTTTTCGAATATTTCATCTTTATTTTCGATTTTTGAAGTGTCAACTTATTCAGTACACTACATTGTCTGATTACGGGAGATGGGAAATGGGATTGTAATGTGATGGCAACATTTGCCGTCACGTTGCCGTCACCTATTGCTGCCACGGATTTATTGGTTGATAACCAGTATGTTATCGCTGTTTGGTGACAGATGATGGCAAATAATCGTTTTAATTCTCGTAGAAGAGAAGTGAGGTCATTCGATTATTTTTCATTTCTCTTTAGTGGTATTCCGGCTCTCGGACGTTCATAGTATATAGTTCAATAG
>DXOJ01000570.1 GCA_019412865.1 Bacteroides sp.
ACGAATGTGTGCCAACATGCAGAAAGACAGGGCACGGCATAATATTCTGCCGCTTAGCAAATTTGGGCTAATGCAGATTACACGCCAACGTGTGCGTCCGGCAATGGACGTCAACACGACCGAAATCTGTCCTACTTGCTTCGGCAAAGGCACCATCAAATCGTCCATTCTCTTTACGGACACTTTGGAGAGTAAAATTGATTACCTGGTCAATAAACTGAAGGTTAAGAAATTCTCGTTACACGTCCATCCGTATGTTGCCGCCTACATCAATCAGGGACTCGTTTCCCTGAAACGGAAGTGGCAAATGAAATATGGATTCGGTATTAAGATTATTCCAAGTCAGAAACTCGCATTCCTGCAATATGTGTTCTATGATACACATGGAGAGGAAATCGATATGAAGGAAGAAATCGAAATCAAATAGACAGAAAAGGCGGCTCGTTAGGTACGGGTCGCCTTTTTGTTTGATTGTTGCTCGCTCTTCTTTCAAATCATAATATAACAGACGAGTATGTTTATCATCATCATTTGGAAGCAGCAGATTAAAATTATTTTTCTCATAAAAGGGGGGATGTGAGGAAGTAAAATAGAAAGAATGGGTATCTGGTAATTATCGTGCGATAATCTACAACTAAGATTTCTTCTTAAAGATTGAAAAGCCCGGACTTTCGCAAGCCCGGGCTTTCTGTATTCTCTCAAAGCATCTCCTTAATTTATAGGGAAATGGGGTACTAGTATTAAAGATTTTAGCGTACTAGCATAATGTAAGGAGATACATTCGAAGTAAAGATAAAAGGGATGCCAGTGGGAAATTAGGGAAGGCATCCCTTTTCTTATAGAAGAACAAAGATAGAAGGATGGACTTTCACAAGCTGTGTCCTTCGCTTTGTTCTGGGGTAAAAAAATATCTTTTCACACATAGGTGAAGAAGGGATTTATGAAATAGCGCTTGACAATGCTGTCGGATTTATTTTCACTGTAACCGTCTTACCGCTACCATAATTAGTAATTGTTCCCCAACGTGACTCGGCAACAATATTAACAACAATGCTAGCTTCAGCTTTCAGCTGCTTTCCTGTATTGGTAAGAGTCAAAGCACCCGTATTCTTATCTAATTTAACATAATTAGTGTCAGAGGCATTATCTAATACGAATGTAGGAGCTACAAATCCGAATATACCCAATGGAGTTACTCCCCAATCGCTACCAGCTTTTACTTCCTGACCTGCGTTCCACATTACCTTGCCATTAGAAGCTGTCCATTTAGCTCCTGTTGCAAGTTGAGCAGTTGCATCCAATTTATCACTACCAATCTTCACTATCGCGTCAGTCGGAGCAGTCCATTCACCACTAAGATCAGCAAGAGTAAAGGTTGTTTCCTTAGAAGCTACTAATTCTATATCTGCTCCAGCCGCATTTTTAGCAATAACCTTAGCAACAACTACTATAGCCTTAGCAGGAATAGGGTTAGAGTATGTATTATCCACTTTCAATACATTGTCTGCAAGGCTAACACCAGTGATCGCTTCTTCCAGTGAGAACTGAACAGTAGCACCTACCTTCTTAGCATTGTCCACAATCGTTGCATAGTTCTTAAAGAGAGAAGGGATTTCCATCATGAAATTCATAGATGTAGGCTTGTCTGCCGGAAGAATATTTGCGATCAAAGCCAAACTTGATCCACCAGTAATAATCTTATCATCATACGTCAATGTATAATCAGCAGTTGTTACCTCAACTGTAATTGATGGTTTCAAAGTAAAGTTCTGTACATCAGATACCTTTACTTTCACTTCCGGTGTATAAGTACCTGCTACCGTACCTTTCGGGACTACAATTACCAATTCGTTTTTAGTGTTATCTTTAGGTTTCAAATATACTCCATTTGCATCTTTAAAGTCAAAATTCTCTGCTGGCAATTTTTCATAAGCTTCCTTACTAATACCAATCTGACCACCACCAGTACCATAAGCAATTGTTACATCAGCTACGTATTCTTTTGTTCCATCAAATTGAGCTGGCGAAAGAGTTGAAGTAACTTCCGGATCTGACGATGCCGCTTTAGCGGTAACATCAGCAAAAGTAGTAACTTGTTTGAAATCAGTACCAGTGATTATTACAGTGGCTTTTGGAGTTGCTTTTTTACCATTAGAAGAAACGTTATTATACTCCTTCAATTTCACCACACCATTCTCAATGGTATAAGAATCTGGATCAGTTCCCTCTACCTTATATGACACTACGAACTTCTCGGCATTCACACTGCTTGCCATTGGCTCATCAGTAATCACATCACCAGCTCTGTCTTTACCAGTAATCTGAAGAACAGCTCCTGTTGCATAATCTACAACTGATAGAGGTTTATCATAAAGAATATAATCAATTGCTTCATTCGGTGATTTCACTTTTACATCAGTAATCGCTCTATAATCCGAAATTACCGGGAAATAGTTCGAACTGATATTAGTCAGATTTTTGCTTTGATCTTTAGCGATAAGATTCAGACTAACAGCGAAACTCTTGTCCGTTGAAGTAGAAACCGTAAAAGTGACAATACCTGCAGCTTCGTCTACTTCCGTTTTCTCAATGTTATAAATCTCGGCTGCGCGAGTCTTAATTTCCTGTCCGTCGAACGAAGGAGCATAATTCTCTGCGAAGTTGGCAACGGCCGTTGCAGGAGAAGTACGGAATTTCATCTGGATCGGTTTTGTTTCAGCCACCAATTTATTATCGTAGAAATAAGACATAAAGATGATTTTACCATCCTCATATTCAGGAACATAAACTACGCTCTGAATCTGGTTTTCAAGTGCTGTGATACGAGCTTTTAATGTATTAAACTGCCCATCTACCTCACTTTTATAAGTAGTAAGATAGGTTTCTACTTTACTATCAAAAGCTTCTTTCGTAGCGCAATAACCATAGCTATCTTTGATCGTAGAGATTTCCGTCAATACGGCTTCAAAATTTGCATAACCACCATTAGTTAAAGCTGTTTCGATAGTTGTTTTAAATGTAGTAAGCGTAGTGATATTACTGGTAACAGTTTGGTAAGCAGTTGCCTGTTCACTCTTATAAGTTTCAAAACTAGTACTCAACGTTGCTAATTTATCGTCTACACCTTTGATAGCAAGATTGATAGCGGAGGTTTCCG
Source organism: Bacteroides sp. (assembly GCA_019412865.1). Lineage (GTDB taxonomy): Bacteria > Bacteroidota > Bacteroidia > Bacteroidales > Bacteroidaceae > Bacteroides. Next base: position 3,158 of record DXOJ01000570.1, read on the forward strand.
CCAATACCTGTGATTCAATAACCTCGTTTACATATTTAGCAATAGAGCCATTGTCTTTCAACAACTCCAGTACTTCATTGTCAACCAAGCCTGCAAGTTCAGAATGGGCTACGTAAGCAGCCAAATCATCCTTCGATGCAGCGTTTTGATTGAATGTTTCCAATGCGGTGATTCTACCATCCAATTTTTGCAATTCCAAGATATTAGCTTTTATCTCAACGATAGCAGCTGCATTATTGTCAGCCATATCATTTACAGCTTTCAATTCATTCTTAGCTTCTGCCAGTTCATCGGCTAATTTTTTCAGGTCTTCGCTAGATGCAGCACCAGCCAACTTTTCTGTCAGGTCGGCAACTTTAGCTTCCAAATCTTTCTTCGTTTCGTTCAAAGTTCCCTCAATTGAGTTTACTTGTTTCGAAAGTTCGGTAATCTGGTCGCCCAATGTTTTAATAGTGCTTGCATCTGCTTTGTTTTCCAACGCAGTCTGCAATGCTTCTACTGTTTTCAGCAAATCCTGTACTGCCTTGCTATCCGCCTTACCATCAATAGCAGTTTGCAATTGAGTCTGCAAAGTTTGAATGGCACTAGATATGGCCGCTTTCATGTCCTCTGTACTCACCGGATTAGTGGACGTAACTTTATCAATCTGCTCTTGCAGATTTTTGATGTCATCGTCATAGTCCTTACAACTCGTTACAGTTGTACTAACCGCAAGCGTCAATGCCCCAAAAAGCATTACCCTAACAAATTTTTTCTTC
>DXOJ01000571.1 GCA_019412865.1 Bacteroides sp.
ACGCAGGGAAATGCGTTTGGCAGGGGGAATGCAGTGTTCTTGAAAATACGGCAGCAGTTCCTTGCTGATATATTCCTCGAAAGGGGTATGGGTATCTACCGGTGGAACCTGCCTCATGTTCGCCAGGTCAAACCGGAGCAGTTCCGTATCCGGAATATAGGGGCAGCACTCCGCTTCCTTGATATTGTCAATCAGGAATTTGCGGAACAGGCTGTCCGCATCTCCTTTCTGAATGAATGTGAGGGCATTTCGGGGCTGGTGGGGAGAGTACTGATGGTAACGGTCCATACCGACAAAAATACTTCCCGGCTTGTCGGGATCGAAAAAAGGATTTTCCATTTGGTTTCTCTTGTCCATATTTCTACAATTTAGGGTGGGTATTTCTTTTCTTTTTCACGTCCTGCTTTTTATTCAAAGCCTTTTCGATGACTGTTTTCACTTTGAACACCTGTTTGTTCGCAGGAGGATCCTTAGAAAATACGATCCGGGTGAAATCCCCGTTTATCCATGCATAGGCATGGGACGGGTTGCTTTTTGCCTCTCCCGGCAGGAAGAGTCCGTGCCCTGCCGCCAATACTTGCCGGTGAGGGGTAAAGAGCCGGACACCGTCTACGGTGACACATTCCATCGGGTCGCGGAGGATGTTCCCAACAGTCCGGTGTCCACGCACATCGTAATACTGCTTGAGGAGTTTGTCCAGCAAGGCTTTATCCTGGCCGGTTTCTTCTATCTGCTGCCGGATATCCGATGCTGTACCTTGTTTGGAAAGCTCCAGTAATTTACGGTCCTTGCTTTCTATTTCCTCCAAAATATCAGCGATATTACGGTTGCGATGGCTGCTGGTACAATGCATATTGTGGCAGAAACTACCGAAATCCTCCCAGGTCGGCTTCATCTCATTCCGGTAGACCAGCTCCATTTCCGGTGTCTTATCCATCTGCAGGTAAGCATATTCCGGGTACAGGCCTTCACCCGGATTGACATAGGATCCATCCTTTAGGACTCCTTCTGCCCGGTAAACATTTACCGGACCAAGATTGAAATGGGGATCGAAGTAATGGTCTGCCATAAATTGCAGAAAGTCCTGCCTGTTTTTCTGTCCTTCCGTCGTATCAGTAAAGAACACAAAGCCATGGGCTGTCTCTATGGCTGTATAGGATTGTTCAGGTTGCTTCATATCATTACATTTTGAGGGAATTGTTCCTTTTCGTTTTCGATACCTTTTTCAAAGCCGGTACATATGGAATGATTTTGCCGTTTTTCTCCTGATACACGGTCTTGTTTACGGGAGATTTGGTATATGCCATTACCCGGTTGCATGTCTTTTCGGCATGGAGGAAATGTAAATCTGGCATTGACTTGGATATTTGGGGACAGTAGATCCACTTTCCTTCCAGCAAGGCTTGCCTCATGGCTTCGCCGGCATCGGTTCCATTGATGAGAAACGGGACGCTCCTGTCATTCAGTGTCCTTTCCAATGTACGGTGTCCACGGACATCGAAATCCGTCAGAAGGATATTCTTCGCTTTCCAACGCATGTCATCCAGCACATCTGACAAATCTGGCCCCGAGGACTGTCCGTTGATACAGTCGTCTATCCGGGTGACATACTCCTGAAAGACATTCCGGTATCCGAAATCGGGATCATTTATTATATCCCGCTTGAATCCGTTCTCCATCAGATACAACAGTTTGCTGATATCCGCATTGTTACGGCTCGCAGGACATCCGGCAAATTCATTCAGGCGGAGAAATTCAGAAGCGCTCGGCTCCATGTCCGTTTCAAACGCCAGTTTCCACTGTTTCCTGTCACGGAAAGCCTCTTTTGAGAATACAGCATTATCAAAATCATATTCCCCTTTTCCGCTTTGGGGATTCTTCCGGTAGCAGGCATCCACCAAAGGACAGATATCGTCGGACAGGCAGTTGACGTTGTATTGCCTGACAGGACCGGGTTCGCCATGAACCCAGAAATAATTGCCGGATAACTGTTGGTAAAAGCTCTTCAATCCCTCCCGTCCCATTTTGGTATCACTGAAAAACAAGATTCCTTTGGACGTTTCCACAGCATGCAGCGGTAATTTGTAAACCGGATTATAATCATACCTGGCAGCCAGCTCATCCTGCTTCTGATGAAAATGGACCAGCTCGTCCAACTGCTGTGTGGTCAGTTTCGGAAGTTCTCCCGATATCATGAGGATATCGCTGCGTGACTGCGCAAACAGGACATTTCTCAGATTGGTACTTATTAGAGGAGCCAGTCCCTTTTCCCGGATATAGGGTAGTAATACCTGATTGATATATTCCTTTTTGGAAATATCTCCGGAGATAGCCGGTACATCCGTCATCTTCGGGAATGAATAGATTTCCAGACGGGTATTCGGTACGAAGGCGGAGTATTTGGCTTTTATCGATTGTTGGCTGAACAAGGCCATAAACGTATAGACAGGGTCTTGCCTGTCGGGATTGGCAGGATAAAGCATATAGGAGGATTCTGCATGGGGTTTCTCCTTGCCGGTTTCATAACCGACAAGGAGCTGGCCTTCACCGTCTTTCCTGAAAAGCTCGTCCAATAGTTTGGGATCATCAGAAATATAGGTTGCCATTTTTCTTACATTTTAGGTGTGATGGACGGTTTACGGGTACGCGGTTTCTTTTCCGCTTGCTGTGAGGCTTCCTCTTTTTTCCGGGGTTTTCCGGCTACTTGTACCGGTGCATGGGGCTGCTGCTGGCTTCCGTCTTGTTCCTGACCTTGTTTCTGTGCCTCTTCCAACTTCTTGGTGCTTCTTTCCCAGAGGAATTCCACCCCTCGCTCGGCGGCACTCATCTGGATGGAGGTGGCATAAAATTTTCCATTATCAGACTTGAAACGGATCGGTACTTCCTCACCGCGCACGGCAGCATCGTATTCTTTCGGAGAAAGCGTATAATCTTTCACCTTACGCGGAATGCGTGCCTGCTCTACGGGCATATGGAACAATTCATTGGTCACCGGGTCTTTGGAAAGGTAGCAGGATTTGGTTTCTTTGGTACGGTAGTCAATGACTACATCCACCGCCTTGCCGAGATTGCCGGTCTGGTTCAGGGCCTTGAGGTCTTCTTCCGTCAGGACATGTCCCCTGTAGTCTTCCCCGATCTTGGGAGCCTGACGGATGTAGTGGATGTCGAACTTGACAGCTCCGTTCTCGTCGCGGAACAGGGAGAGTTTGGCATCCCCGTTTTCACGCCCCAGCTCGGAATTTTTTGCCACACGGAAAGCGATAGCGGAAGTCTTTCCCTGCAACATTCTTTCGAGGCTGTCCTTTGCGTTCTTCAGTCCGTCCGGGGTAATGCCGTATTTGGCGGCCTGTTCCCAATTCACTTCCCGCTCGTTGAAGCGATGGTTATTATACACCCTGGTCGAAGCCAGTTCCCTTCTGACTGCTTCGTTCTGTGGTTCCTGCGCCGCTTCGATCTTTTCTTTGGCCTGCTCTACGAGCGTTTCCTTCGGCATGTTGTAGAGGGAGTAACGACCGGGATTATTGTACTGGTAGAGAAAATTCTTCCCGAAGTTGGTGAAGAAGTTTCCACGTTGGTCCACTTTGATAAACTGGTCCCTGTTCGCCTCGTTAGCTTCGAGCGTTTCCAGCTCTCCGTTCGCTGCGATTCCTTTTACACCTTTGGCTTTCTGCTCTTTCTTGTCATACGCCATCAAATACCCGTGTTCCGGGGTTGCTTCCTTGTTTTCAGGAGCTAAATTCACATCGTTCATATACGTTAATTTTAAAGATTAATGAATCATTTACGAGGGTAAAATTACTATCTTTGTCATTAAATAGTTTGATTATGAGGAAGTTGTCATTAATTGTCATGTTCTGTCACTTATTGTCATGTCCGGCTTTTGCACAGTCCCCGTCAAAGGGATATAAAGCCGGACTCAGTGCTGTCATCTACCGTATCCACTCTGCCCGGCAGTGAAAGTCTTTCATATGAGACAGCCGGTTGCCGGTTACCGTACTGGCCGATTATCCTATTCTGTATCCATTGAATGAAAGTCGGAGGAGGTATGCCGTTTCTTCCGGTTTCGGTATAAGGATGCATCCGGTGAAAAAGAAAAGGATACTCCATGCCGGAGTGGATCTTGCCGCACCCTATGGCACGCCGGTCTATGCTTCAGGAAGCGGGAAAGTCGTTGAAGCCAGGTATAGCAGCAGTTACGGCTGGTACATCGAAATCCGGCACGCGGGCGGCTTTTCCACGTTGTATGCACACTTGAGCAAATTGCATGTGAGGAAAGGGAGCGATGTACGCATAGGTCGGCATATCGGCAATGTCGGTCATACCGGCATAGCGACCGGCAACCATCTGCATTTTGAACTGAGAAAAAACGGGAAGCCGCAGAATCCGTTGCAGTGGGTGATACTAAAGGATTCCCGTTCTAAAAAGAGTCATTAATTTAATCCGTTACACAATGAACATTGAAGAAGCCAAGAGCATTCAGTTGGAGGATTATCTCCGGCGTATGGGGTTCAACCCGGTAAAACAACAAGGGGACAGTATCTGGTATTGTTCCCCTTTCCGTGAGGAGAAGACACCTTCTTTCAAGGTGAGCGCATCCCGCAACCTATGATACGATTTCGGCATCGGACAGGGAGGGGACATCATCACCCTGGCGATGGAGCTTCAAAAGACGAAGGATATCTCTTATGCGCTTAAAACGATAGAGGGACATTTTCCGGCTGCTTTCCGTCCGGTAGCAGCCTCTCCCCGGCAGGCGGAACCGCAGGCTACCGGCTACCGGCAGGTACGCATTGATCCGCTGACGAACCCGGTCTTGCTGGGATATCTCAAAGAAAGAGGCATCTTGCCTGAAATCGCAAGGGAAGCATGCAAGGAAGTGCATTTTCAGAACAAGGGAAAATGGTATTTTGCCGTAGGCTTTGCCAACCGGAGCGGCGGGTACGAGATCCGTAACAAATACCTAAAAGGCAGCATATCGCCCAAAGAGATTACCCATATCAAAAATGGCAGCGACCGTTGCATAGTGGTTGAAGGCTTTATGGATTATCTCTCATACCTCACGCTCAAGGCTACACATCCCGGTAACGGACAGCCTAAAGGAAACGGTCCGGACTATATCGTTTTAAATTCGGTCAGCAATGTAGGCAAGGCTATCCCTGTCTTGAAAGAGTATAAGAGTGCCCTCTGCCTACTGGATAACGATTCCGCCGGAAGGCAGGCTTTTCAGCAGATGGCGCAAGCCGGATGCCCGGTCAGGGACAAGTCCGACTGCTACCGGGAGTATAACGATTTGAACGATTACCTGTTGGGCAGGAAGATGGCGCAGGAGAACAAGACGGATCATCAGCACGAAACAGCCCCGAAGCTGATTGAAAAGCCTGCAAAGAAACAGTCCGGTTGAAAATTATAAAATACTGGTCCTTGTCTGATGCATGAAAGGCAGGCAATAAAAAAGAGAGTCAAATCCCTGCTGGAGGGAAT
>DXOJ01000572.1 GCA_019412865.1 Bacteroides sp.
ATCTTAGGCAAAGAAAGTATCGGCAAATTGCTGTTACAATATTCCATTCCTGCAATTATCGGAATGACGATTACTTCTATCTATAATATTATTGATAGTATCTTCATCGGACATGGTGTAGGCCCAATGGCGATTGCCGGACTAGCCATCAGCTTTCCGCTGATGAATCTGGTGGTGGCTTTCTGTACATTGGTATCGGCGGGCGGTTCTACGCTGGCGTCTATCCGTCTGGGGCAAAAGGACATGAAGGGGGCTACGGAAATCTTGTCACACACGTTGATGCTCTGTATCACTAATTCGTTTTTCTTTGGTATTTTGTCTTTCATCTTCCTGGATGATATATTGGTTTTCTTCGGGGCCAGTAGCGAGACGCTTCCTTATGCGCGGAGCTTTATGCAGGTGATCTTATTGGGTACTCCTATCACTTATACGATGATTGGGTTGAACAACGTGATGCGTGCTACCGGATACCCGAAAAAGGCGATGTTGACTTCGATGGTGACGGTGGTGGCGAACATTATCCTCGCTCCTATCTTTATTTTCCACTTTGAATGGGGAATGAGGGGAGCTGCTACGGCAACGGTGATTTCACAGTTGATCGGTATGGTGTGGGTGGTGAGCCATTTTGTCAAGAAAGACAGTACGGTGCATTTTGAGGGGAATATCTGGAAGATGAAACGGAGGATTGTGGAGAGTATCTTCGCCATCGGTATGTCTCCTTTCCTGATGAATGTGTGTGCGTGTGCCATTGTGATTATCATCAATAACAGTCTGCAAAATTACGGGGGCGATATGGCGATTGGTGCTTATGGGATTATTAACCGTTTGCTGACGCTTTATGTGATGATTGTGTTAGGTCTGACGATGGGTATGCAGCCTATTGTGGGGTATAACTTCGGAGCGCAGAAGATAGATCGTGTGAAACAGACATTGCGACTGGGGATTATCTCCGGGGTTGTGATTACCAGTAGCGGGTTTATTATCTGCGAGTTCTTCCCTCATGCCGTATCGGCTCTTTTCACGGATAGCGATGAATTGATTGATTTGGCCGTAGACGGTATCCGGCTGGCTGTATTGATGTTCCCGTTTGTAGGGGCGCAGATTGTGATTGGTAACTTCTTCCAAAGTATCGGGAAGGCTAAAATAAGTATTTTCCTTTCGTTGACGCGGCAGTTGCTTTATCTTTTGCCTTGCTTGCTGCTCTTTCCCAACTGGTGGGGATTGGAAGGTATCTGGATTAGTATGCCGGTATCGGATGCATTGGCGTTTATTACGGCGGTTGTCAGTCTGATGATTTACATTAAGAAAGTGTCTAAACAACATCCGGAAACGGTAGCGGAATAAAGCATTAACTGCTTTACTCCGCCTGTTGGTTTTTATTCTTTATTCTGCTTTGATGCTCTTTACGGGGTTTTCATTGGCAACGTGCCAGGCTTTCACTACCACGCAAGCCACAATAACCAATAGTACCAGCAGGGCTATTCCTATAAAAAGTAACAAATCCATATCAATTCGTTCGCTAAACTGTTCCAACCATATTTGGCCTGTAAAATAGGAAGCGGCAGTACCTATCAGCACAGAGATTACGGAGATATTCAGAATGTCGTATATCAATAGTTTCAGGATGCCGGAGGCTTCTGCTCCATTCACTTTGCGTATGGCTATTTCCTTGCTGCGGCGTTGAGTTTCTCCATTCACATAGCCAATCAATCCCGTGATGACAATAAGCAGGATGAAGCAGGACGAAATCCAGACTGCGTTACGGAAACGGTATACGCTCTTATAGCCTTCGCGAATCATGCTGTCTACTGAATTGAAGTTCAGGGCTACATTCGGGAATGTTTTTGCCACACATTCGTTCAAGCGTTTCAGGTTCTCGTCATAGGGTTCTTTTAGACGGACATTGATGGTGTGATTGGCCGATTCTTTATCGGCAATCAATACGATAGGAGACTGACTGGAATAGAAACTTCTATTACGAATATCATCAAACACTCCTACGATGGTACCTTCTACCCCACTCACTGATTTTCCTACGGCACCATCGGTCCATTCCATCAAACGAACGAGTTCTTTATTTACCAATAGATCGCCTTTTTTCTTGATGGTAGTGCCTTCTGTTATTCTGATTCCCATCACATTCGGATAATCATAGTCGCACATATTGAAATTAAGGGTGGCAATGCGTTTGCCGTCGTTACCAATCAATCCACGTGTCCAATATTCTCCCAGTACGCTGTGTGTGGATGCCGATACCCCGTCCACCATCGGTTGGCGGAGCAACTCGTCTTTTACATGTTCTACTGTTTCGCCGGACATCCAGGTTTCGGCTTCTACCAGTCCCGGAATCTTGATTCCCATATCTCCATTCATCAGGTAAGAATATTGTAACAGGGTAACCAGCAATAGTCCGAGTACAAAGGAGGTACCCGTGAACTGGACAAATAGTAATGAACGTTTCCATCCTCTTTTTCCATCCGTATAGTGCCGGAATACCTGCGTGACGGGAATACGTGAGAACAGTTTTCCCGGTATGCCTCCTGCCAGGAGGAAAAGGACTACTACAGTGAGCAAGGGTATCCAAATGATGTCCCAGGCAAACAGTGAGGCAAGGCTGGTTCCCAACAGGCCTTCGATCAATTCGCCCATGTTGATTATCAACAGGAAGCTAAACAGGACGGATAGTAGAACCAATACTCCGGTTTCTGCCAGAAACATGCCAAAGATGTTTCCGGAACTGGCTCCACTGCATTTATGCACTCCTACGCTTTTTGCACGACGACTGATAGTGGCTATTGAAATCAACATATAATTCATGATGGCTACAAAAAACACTGAAAAGCCGAGGAAGCCGAATATCATCAAACGTTTCTGGGTATCGGCAGAATCCAGATGGCGTTTCGAAAGAGGAACAACGCTGTATTCCAACTTCCAGTCATCCCATTGCAAGGGGCTGTATTTTGCCATTACTTGTTGAATTTTGCTGTTCACCTTGTCTATATCCGACGCATGACGCAAGCGTGCAAAGGCATAAAAGATATCATTCCCATTCCAACCGTTACCACTCGCATAGCGACCATCGCGGTGGATGGTAATCACAAAGTCACGGGAGAGCATCGAATTTTCGGGTATGTCTTTATAGACGCCGCGAATTGTGAGCTCTAACTGCTTGTCGGCCGAAAGGGTTTTCCCAATAGGGTCTGCGCTACCGAATGTTTCACGGGCAAAATGTTCTGATACAAATATGCTATTCGAGATGATGAGATCTTTCGCGTTCCCTTTTAGTACGGGTATACCCATCATTTCAAAGAAACAGGTGTCGACCATCATGTAATTTGCTTTTGACAGCAGTTTGTCTTCCTTATAAATATGATAAAACTGGGAAGGAAGTACACAGGTGGCTGATTCTATTTCTTCAGGCATATCCTGCGCCAAGGTAAAAGCTACCGGATCACAGACGGTATAGTCATAATTCATTCCGTCATCACCCTGCACTTCGCCGGTCGTCATATTCTGTGCCGCTATTCTCGCCATTATCAGATTCTCCGCTTCCGGGTAACATTTCTCATAGCTCATCTCAAAAGCTATTTGCGAGAAAAGCAAGATGCCAACTGTTAGTCCTAAAGAAAGGGAGAGCACTCTTACGATATTCAAAGTACGCTCATGCAGTAATGTACGTATGCTATAATAGATTTGTCTCATACTTGCTTCTGATCTGGTTTATGCTATCACACTGGCTACCACGCTGCCGTCGAACAAATGAACTGTACGATGGGCAAAGGATGCGTCGTGTTGTGAGTGTGTCACCATGATAATGGTTGTTCCTTCTTTATTCAGTTCGGTCAACAGGTTCATCACTTCTGCCCCATTCTTTGAGTCGAGGTTACCGGTCGGCTCATCGGCGAGAATCAGTTTCGGATTGGTCACTACGGCACGGGCAATGGCGACACGTTGTTGCTGACCACCGGAAAGTTGTTGCGGAAAGTGTTTGGCACGATGGCTGATGTTCATCCGTTTCAGAATGTCTTCTACCATGCGGCGGCGTTCGGATGCTTTAAAGCCCAGGTATGTCAGAGGAAGTTCTACATTCTCGTAAACATTCAGCTCGTCGATCAGGTTAAAGCTCTGGAATACGAATCCGAGTTTGCCCTTACGCACATGGGTACGTTCTTTCTCTTTCAATCCGCCCACTTCTTCACCCATCAAGCGGTAGGAACCTTCGGTGGGGTTATCGAGCAAACCCAGAATATTCAACAAAGTGGATTTACCACAACCGGAGGGGCCCATAATGGCTACAAACTCTCCCTCTTTTACTTCAAGGTTTACGTGATTCAAGGCAACTGTCTCTACTTCGGAAGTACGGAATACTTTACTGATGTTGTTTATTTCAATCATACTCTTTTTATTTATGTTTTTAATTATTCACTTTTAAGGCTATTCACCGGATTTTCATTGGCAATCCGCCACGATTTCCAAAGTACGCAGGCTACGATAACGAGAAGATTTACAATCGCTATCAGTACATACGCCGCCCAACTGACAGGCACGTGCTCGGCAAACATATCCATCCACATATCATTGACGTACCATGATGCCGCTACACCGATCACAACGGCTGCAACGGCTACATAGAGCACATCTTTCACCAGCATTTCCAGAATGCCGGAGGCTTCGGCACCATTGACTTTACGTATGGCAATCTCTTTGGAACGGCGGCGGACTTCATCGGTTGTGTAGCCTATCAATCCCATCATCATCACAAAGAACATGGTAACCGCCGCCAGTATGGTAGCATTGCTGAAGACGCGGATGGAGTTATAACTCTCTTTTATCATCTGCTCCATCGAACGGAAATCGACCGTTTTATCGGGGAAAGCGTCTGCCGATACTTTATTCAGTTTCTGAAGGTTCTCTGCAAAAGGTTCTTTCAGCCGGACATGAACACAGTTTCCGAAATTCTTGGTACTCATCAGGATGAAGGGTGCTTGCGGGTTGGTGAAATTACCGATCCGGAAGTCTTTAATCACTCCCACTACTTTACATACGTAGCCTGAATTATAGACAGTACGGTTCAATAGCTCTGTTCCCCAGTGCATCCATTCGCCGTATGTTTCATTGATGGCTACTTCGTTTTCATTCCGTGGCATACGCCCCTCCTTCATCACCATACCCATCATCTTTGGATAGTCTTCCATCATTTCGCAAAAACGGGAGGAGAAAAGTGATTGTCCGCTTTCATCCTGAATCATCGTTCCACTATAACTATAGACGGGATGGGAATCGGCACTGGACACGGACTCTACATAAGGCAGGCCACGGAAGAAAGTCAGGGCATAGTCCTGGTTTTCTTTATTGCCGAAACCAGTATTGGCTACGACAACGCGCTTCGGATTGTATCCCAGGTCTTTGTTTAAGACATAGTAGTATTGCAGCATCACCACATACATCAGTCCGCAGATGAAAGCTACGCCGGCAAACTGCACGAATAATAGCGGGCGTTTCCAGCCTTTCTTTCCTTCTGTGTAGCGGCGGAAGACTTGTGAAACGGGGATTTTGGCAAAGATGCGTCCGGGCAGTGCTCCTCCTATCAGGAACAGGATAGCTACCGTCAGCAGGGGTACCCAAAGACGGTCTAAAGAGAACAGGGCTCCGAGTTCAACGGCGGTTGTGTCTTCTATAAAGTCGCGGAAGTTCTGTAAGATTAATCCCATCAGCAGCAAGGCGAAGAGAATAATGATAGCTGTTTCCAATAGGAACATTCCCAGAATTTTGCCGCTGCCTGCACCGCTACACTTATGTACGCCGATGGCTTTGGCGCGGTATGAGAGTGAAGAAACGGAGATCAGTACGTAGTTCAAAGTAGCGATGAAAAGGATGATTATTCCCAAGATAGACATGATGTTCCGCATCCGCTTCACGTCCGGTTCTTCCCTGTATACATCACGGATCGGCTTTACAAAAGCGGTATAACCTACCACTTTCTGGTCTTCCGCAGGACGATATTTCTTTATCAGGTCATTCAACCGGGCATTCACCACGGATTTGTCTGCTCCGGGACGGAAACGGATAAATGCGATCCAGCTATCGCCTCCTCTCCATGAGTAGTTTCCTCATCCACGGCTCCATACGGTAGGCAGAGAAATCACTGCATCCGGTCTGACGGTGGCATTTTCGGGTATGTCGGCGTACGTGCCTTTCACTGTCAGTTCTATTTCTTTATTATAGGAGATTACTTTGCCTATCGGGTTTTCTTGGTCGAACATCTTACGCGCCAATCGGTCACTAAGAAAGACAACATCTTTCTGCATCAGTTCCTTTTCCGGAACACCGCTCAAAACGTCAATACCCATAGTTTGAAAGAATAGTGAATCGGCTGTCACTTTGTTAGCTTCAAAACGGACACTTCCATAATAAAGAGGGGCACTCATCCAGACACAATAGCTGGTGGCTGCTTCCACTTCTTTAGGAAAGTTCTCCTGTATGGCACCCGCCACCGGTCCGCAGTTCATTTCCTGCGGCTCAAAGGTTTGGCCATTGGCGGAAAAGACGGAGAAGATCTGATACAGGTTATCATAATCTTTGAAGCATTTGTCAAAGCTCTGTTCGAAAGCCACGCGGGCAAACAACAGGATGCTCATCGTCAGCCCCAACGCCAAAGAGAGGATTTTGATAACGTTGGAACCATGCCCCCGCAATAAAGTACGGATCACATAATAGATTTGTTTCATATCTGTCTCTTATA
>DXOJ01000573.1:0-894 GCA_019412865.1 Bacteroides sp.
CTTTTTCATAATTTGTCGTTCGATAACACTTATTAGACCTACAATGACTACAGATTGACCAATTCAGGCAAATTTCTGCTACAAATCAATAGCAAAACAAGTTTGGGGGCAATAATCTATCAATAAACTAAATTAACCCATCGAGTTTCCTATCTCTTTGTTAAAAATCAATGGATTAGCAAAAACAAGAAATAGTGGCAAAAACAACTAGTTTTGTGCTCGAACACAGAAAAGTCCGTATTTTCATGTTTTCCTTAAGAAAGTTTAAAGCCATATTTCCTGTTTTTCTCCTATCTATTCTATTCCTTATATATTCCGCATTTTTGCATTAAGATTCACATCCATCTTTATAAAGTTCCCAATTTGCATAAAAGAGCAATATAATAACGCCACATACAATTATTATCTCATTTTTTTGCTGTAATTTTGCACCACTAATATAAAACACTCAAAATGATGAAGAAAATACTGTTACTCGGTTCCGGCGAACTAGGAAAAGAATTTGTAATTTCAGCTCAACGTAAAGGCCAGCACATCATTGCTTGCGACTCCTATGCAGGAGCACCGGCTATGCAAGTGGCCGATGAATTTGAAGTATTCGACATGCTGAACGGTGAAGAGCTGGAACGCGTGGTGAAGAAACACCGCCCGGACATCATCGTTCCGGAGATTGAAGCCATCCGTACAGAACGCTTATACGACTTCGAGAAAAAAGGTATCCAGGTAGTTCCCAGCGCTCGTGCCGTGAACTTCACCATGAACCGCAAAGCCATCCGCGACCTTGCCGCTAAAGAACTCGGATTAAAAACGGCCAAATATTTCTATGCCAAAACCTTGGAAGAACTGAAAGAAGCTGCCGATAAAATAGGTTTCCCTTGTGTCGTTAAGCCGTTG
>DXOJ01000573.1:904-11279 GCA_019412865.1 Bacteroides sp.
CCGTTGATGTCTTCTTCCGGCAAAGGACAATCGCTCGTGAAGAGTGCCGACGAACTCGAACACGCTTGGGAATACGGATGCAGCGGCAGCCGTGGCGATATTCGCGAACTTATCATTGAAGAATTTATCAAGTTCGACAGCGAAATCACCCTGCTCACCGTTACTCAAAAGAACGGTCCTACCCTCTTCTGCCCTCCCATCGGACACGTGCAGAAAGGTGGCGACTATCGTGAAAGTTTCCAACCTGCACACATTGATCCCGCCCATTTAAAAGAAGCGGAAGAGATGGCCGAGAAAGTAACCCGTGCACTGACAGGCGCAGGACTTTGGGGAGTTGAGTTCTTCCTAAGCCACGAAAACGGAGTCTATTTCTCCGAGCTTTCCCCGCGTCCGCATGACACAGGTATGGTGACACTGGCGGGCACACAAAACCTGAATGAGTTCGAACTCCACTTACGTGCCGTGCTCGGCCTGCCCATTCCCGGCATCAAACAAGAACGGATAGGTGCAAGCGCTGTGATCCTTTCCCCGATTGCCAGTCAGGAACGCCCTCAATATCGCGGACTGGAAGAAGTGACGAAAGAAGAAGACACTTATCTCCGCATTTTCGGCAAACCGTTTACACGTGTCAACCGCCGTATGGGTGTGGTACTTTGTTATGCTCCGCTTGATTCTGATTTGGATGCGTTGCGCGACAAGGCTAAGAGAATTGCAGAGAAAGTAGAAGTTCATTAATACAAGAAATTCAGAGATAAGATGAATAAAATCCGCCAAGTAAACCTGTCTGATATTCCAGCACTGCAAGAGCTATATCAGCATACAGTTCTGACTGTGAACCGAAAAGATTATACAGCCGAAGAAGTAGCAGATTGGGCTTCGTGCGGAGACGATACGTCACACTGGAATGAGCTTTTCGAAGAACAACATTATGTGGTTGCAGAAAATGAAGAAGGCGTGATTGTAGGCTTTGGCTCTGTAAACGATGACGGATATATGCACACGCTGTTCGTTCACAAGGACTTTCAGCATCAAGGTGTCGCAACATCTTTGTATAAGCATCTCGAAGCATATGCACGAGAAAGAGGTGCGAAAAGATTAACATCGGAAGTTAGCATCACGGCAAAACCATTTTTTGAAAAACAAGGTTTTCAGGTCGATGAAGAGCAAAAGCGGAAAGCTAATCAAATGTGTCTCACCAATTATAAGATGAGCAAGCAGCTCTGTTAATCACATCTAATCATTTCTAAGATGAAAACATAGAAGAAAGCTCATTTGCAGATAAAGAAAGTCTTATTTTATATAAGAAAAACTCCAGCTAATGTAACTTTATCCGTCACCATAGCTGGAGTTTTTCTTTTTAACTTCATGAAATGAAAACGTCATTTCTTGCTCAAGAAACGTTTAGCCAAATATTTACGTATTGGTTCATCATACAGCTTCAAACACAGATAAGCAAGAATAATACTCAAAATAAAGACACACAAAGCTACGTGCCAGGTTTCACCTAACGTGTAGAGTTGATTCTCAATCAGCCATGCATAGAACAGATACATCAACGGATAATGTATCACATAAACCGGATAAGATATATCTCCCAAAAACTTACATATCTTTGTCGATTGCTTGTCCGTGGTGGTACTCGACGCTCCTATCCACAGAATGATAGGGAAAGCCACAATCACGCAAAACGCTTCATAAACACCATTCATGCAAAGCGGCTCCAACCCTTCCAGATAAGGAACAGAGAACAGGGCAATCAGCGCAATAGTACATATCCAAAATGCACCTTTCACCTTCATAGGCTTGAAATTGCGCGACATAAGCATACCCAACGAAAAAGGGAAAAGCATACGCAAGGAACCGCCCAAAAAGTTAACCCCATCCAGCGTCCAGCCCACTCCTATGTTTCCATAAGTGGAGACATTAAAAACAGCAAACGCCGCCAACGCTACGCCCAGCAACACCACAAACACCGTCAGTGCCTTGTTGGACAAGCGGCGAATGAACAACGCATACAGGATATTGCCGATATACTCAAAAAACAATGACCAGCAAGGACCATTCAACGGAAACATCTCACCGTTGCCACGAACTTCGTACCCAACACCCGGCATGGCAGGAATGAAGAAGATCGTACAAAGCAGAGACAACATTATCATGGAGATAGCTATGTGCGTCCCGTCCCATTGCACACTCCCCTGAATACAGAACGTGATAGCACCGAGAACGGCACCCATAATGACCATCGGATGAAGACGTATCAATCGGCGTTTAAAGAAATCTTTCATGGTGAGACTTTTACCCCAACGGTCGTCGTAAGCATAACCGATCACAAAACCCGAAAGGATAAAAAAGAAATCCACGGCTAAATATCCGTGATTCAGAGTTTCAATAGCGCTATTACTGGCAAAAGCGAAGCCCTCGAATACGTGATACCATATCACCATAAGAGCCGCCACACCGCGAAGTCCGTCAAGAAGATCATAATGCGCCTTGGTGTCTGAAAAAGCTGAAGCAGAAATGTTCGACATTTGTTTTTCTATTAGTAAGTTAGTATTTTCAGAAGGCAAAGATACGGTTTGCGCTACGAAGTTTCTTTGCTCTAAAGCAAAAAAGCCCTGCTAATCGCTATTTTTTAGCACGTACCCGACTAAGGGTATAGATGGAAATGCCCAGAAAAGCAGCCACATATTTCAGCTTCACTCGGTTTATCAATCCGGGATAGCGACGGTTGAACTGTTCGTAGCGTCCTTTAGGCGAAAGTTGGAGGCGCTCCACAAACATGTGGCTAAGCTCCTTATTCACATTCTGATGCAGGATTCTTCCCCAGTTGGCTATGTCGATATATGTTTCGTAGAGGGCATTCAGCTTGTCGATGTGGATGACGTAGATTTTGCAATCGGAAAGCGTTTCAACGCTTTCTACCGATGGTTGCTGATAGTAGAGCGAATCCATGCCGAACGTGACGTCGCCCTCCTGACTGAACCACGTAGTGGTGTCCTCTCCGTTGTGGTGGAATACGGAACGGGCGATGCCCTCTTCAATGAAATATACCAGGCGGTCTGTGACGCCTGCCTGAACGATACGGGTATCTTTGGGATAATACCTTAATTCCATATTCGCCTGAAGCGCTTGAAGTGCTTCGTCGGAAACCGGATAGATTTGCCTGATTTTACGAATGATATTTTCCATTTGGGGGTAATGGCGTATTGGGGGTTAATGACGTACTTTAGGATATTTATTATTAAAACGGAAACCAAGACCGAGCATCAGATAATTAGGGGTCTGGAAATCCTGAAGATTGTAGCCGATGTGAAGGAATGAACTCCGGGTGACGTTGATCTTCAACGCAAAGACCTGATACAGTCCGCGCAAATCGCCACGCCCCAGCACATTCGTTCCCAAGCCGACACCGATGGTAAAAAACGGCATCACGTATTCTGCCCGTCCGGAAAGTCCGAGCGCAAGCTGATTCTGAATGCCCGGCACGAGAAATTTACGACGGGAGGAACCACTGCCTGCATCGTACTCCACCAGCGCATCTTCGGTGTACACATTAGCACTACCGTCATAAACACCGTCCAGCGAAACTCCGAAACGCAGCTTATAGTTGAGATTGTACATCGGAGCAAAGTTGAATCCCGCTACGGGATAGCTGCCCGGTGATGCAATCTGCTTCTCGCCTACATAGACGCCTTTGCGACGCCACGAGCCGAACAACACAAGGTCATAACTGACGTGTCGCGGAAAACGGGGAACGTAGGGATGAACCAATGATTTAGTGAGGTCGGCTTCTTCCCGGTTGAAGTTGTACACCAGTCCGATTTTCGCTCCGGTGGTGTTGACACCTGCATTGGGAAACTTGGTGTTGCCGTTGGAGAAATGCGTGAAGTCTCCGCCGATGATAAAGTCGAAATAACGAGAAAGCGACCAGTTAAGGTAGATACCCGCATTGAGGTAGGCATTCACCCGTGAGCCTACGGCTCCGTTGTAGGAGTTGTAATCGTTGTCATAAGGTTTCCATCCGGCAGAAATACCGAAATTCCACTCGTAATTGAGCGAAAGGCGGGGATTAAAACGGGCAATGCGTGCACCTTGAAAGACATAGAACGTCATCGGATCACCCAGTTGCTTTTTGTCGCCAAAGGTGGTGAAAGCCAAGCCGAAACCTTGATAAGTTCCGCCATAGATGCGGTCGGCACAGGTGTTGGGACGAAACTTGAAAGAGTATTTCAGATGAGCGGCAAATGAACTCTGGATGGGTTTCCACCGTTCGTTCTCGCCTTGCAGGAAAGGATTGGTGGGGAACACGTATTGCGGCCGCGCCTCTATCCCCAACCGATGAATGAAATGGTGGGGAACGTAGGGAGCTACGGTGTCGGCTCCGCATTGCGGGAAGCCGTTGTGCCGGAAGCCATGAATTTCTTCCTGCAATCTCCGCACTTCTTCACGAAGTTGGCGGACGTCCTGCTGGAGCTGTTCTACGTCTTGCCGCATTTCCTTCACCTCTTTCTCTTCCTGCCCTACCTCCTGCGCACTAAGCGAAGTGCCGGGGAAAAGCAAAGCGGAACAGATTACGGCGATTTCCCATCTGGGTATCTGTACTCTCATATAATAGTCTGGTTTGTCTTTTCAGAACGGAAGTTACAAATGGAGCTTCTCAATAAACTGTGCCACATGATAGCCGTCCATCAACCCATGATGGCAGGTTACGGAAACGGGCATCATCAGTCTTTCTCCGTCACGGAAGTACTTTCCGGTGGAGATTTTGGGAACGCTGTCGCCCGAACGCATATTGGTGGGGTGCTTCATGTCGGTGAATGAGAGCCACGGCACTGCCGAATAATGAATGGCATTGGGATGGAAAGTGCCTCCTTTGTTGAGTCCCGTAGTGGCTTGCAAACGTTCCATTTCGGCTTTTGCCCGGCGGATAAAGACAAGTTCGTCCGGATCATATTCAAAGGCGGCAAAAGAAAAGGTATGGTCGTCACGGCCTACGGTGGCTTCGGGCAGAAGGCTGTCATAGCACACCACCTTATCGCCTTCGATGCGATAACGGAATTCTTCTACCGCAGCAGCGGCAGTTGTTATCCGATGGAGGACTAACAGGGAAAAGGATATGCCTTTGGTTTTGGCTTCCTGATACGCGCGCGTACAGTCTACCTGAACGGTCACTCCGAAAAACGGATCGTCAAAAGCACTGAAATGTTCGTAATGTTCTCTTCTGTTCCAAGTAGCAATATCGATGATCTTCTCTATCTGATTCATTCTAAACACTCTTTTTTATTTGAGAAACGCAGATTAACGCAAATTATCGCAGATTTAGCCTATTTCCTTTGCGGTAATCTGCGTTTCTAAATTCAGACTCTTTACTGATGTTGCTCACGCAACAAGTCGTTCACTGTTTTTACCGGGTTAAAAGTGGAAAGTGGCACTTCTACAAAGACGGTATTCCAGTCGCTCATCGCTCCGTTCCACAAGCCGGGAAGTTCGAGAGCTTTCAGGTCTTTGCCGTTCTTCGATTTGTAGGAGATGAAGCCTGTTGCTTTATCTACGTACTTCACCAGGTCGAACTTATGTCCTTTATAATCGCGCACGGCGCATACGAGGTCTACCGGATTGAAGTGTGTGCCTTTCTCGAACATTTCTTTCTTCTCCGGATCGTCCATGTCGATCTGTGAGCTTTCGAGGATTTGCAGGGAGATGGTTCCGTCGCTGTTGTAAGCAAGGAACGGGCCACCACCGGGTTCGCCTACGTTCTTCACCATTCCGCAGACACGCATCGGGCGGTTGAACTTGTTTTTCAGGTAGATGGCGAGTACGGAATCTTCGAGGTCTTTCGTCTCCGGATTCTTGCAGAAGAGTTTCTTTTGCAGGAATTGAAGCATTTCCATCATCTGGTCGTGGGTGTATTTACCGCTGTCGAGCAGGGTAAGGTATTCGAATACTTGTTTTTGCAAAGTCACGAGCACTCCGGCAATCAGTTTCTTATAAGTAACGGTGTCGGCTTTCAGTCTGTCAGGCACTACGTTGTCGATGTTCTTGATGAAGATAATGTCTGCATCGAGGTCGTTCAGGTTCTCGATCAGTGCACCGTGGCCACCGGGACGGAACAGCAGTTTGCCGTTGTCACGGAAAGGTTGGTTGTCCATGTCGGCGGCAATCGTATCGGTACTCGGCTTTTGTTCGGAGAAGGTGATGTAATAGTCTACTCCATAGCGTTTGGAAAATTCGTCTACCTTTTCGGCTACCAGCTTCTTGAAGAGTTCACGGTGTTCGGTAGATACCGTGAAGTGCACGTTTACTTTACCGCTCTTTCCGGCAGCATACAAGGCTCCTTCGGCGAGATGTTCTTCCATCGGCGTGCGTGAACCTTCGGGATACTTATGGAATTTGAGCAGACCTTTCGGTAGTGCGCCGTAATTCAGTCCGGCTGTTTCGAGCAGGGCGGATACCACTGCTTTATAGTTGCCGTCTTCGATCAGTCCAGGAATATCTTTTCCGTCGATACGCTGGCAGGCTACATTCAGGTCATCATAGAAAGCAAAATTCTTGATTCCGTCGAAGAATGTCTGTTCGAACTTGGTAGTCGGCCGGTCATAGTCGGCAGACAGGAACTCGAACAGGTTCTTGAACATACGACTCGCTGCACCGGAGGCGGGCACGAACTTCACAACAGTCTTATCTGTGTTGGTATATGCATCCCAGGCGGCCAGATAAGCCTTCTGTTCTTCTGCATCGGGAGCTAATATTCCCTTTTCGATGGAGGCTGCCGCATCCAGCTTCAAAAAGGGGAAACCCGTCTGGAAGCATGCTAATTGTTCTACAATTTGCTCTTCCGTGATGCCTTTCTTGGCAAGCAACTCTTTGTCCTGTGTCGTTATCATAATATCTATTTTTATTAATTGATGCCCAAAAATACAAAATGTTATTTACTTCTTGCCGAATAACCGGGAAAAAAAGTAATTTTACGTCGAATTAACAAGATTGAATATGGACGACTTTTTTACATCGGAGGAAAAGAAGGAGCTTTTTTCACTCTACAGGCATCTGTTGCAATCTGCCGGAGATACGATTTTCTGGAGGGATTGCCAAAAATTAAAGAAACATCTTATCAAAGCCGCCCAGTGTAACGGGCTGCAACGCAATAACTTCGGGATGAATCCCGTCATCAGAGATTTACAAACGGCAGTGATCGTTGCCGAGGAAATCGGTATGAAAGGTTCGTGCCTGATCGGTATCATGTTGCACGAAATCGTGAAGGGGCATGTATTGTCTATCGACGAGGTGAACGCCGAATATGGGGATGACGTAGCAAGTATCATCAAGGGATTGGTGAAAACGAACGAGCTGTATGCGAAGAGTCCGGCTATCGAGTCGGAAAACTTCCGTAATCTGCTGCTTTCTTTTGCGGAGGATATGCGTGTAATCCTGATTATGATTGCGGATCGTGTGAACGTGATGCGCAAAATCAAAGATACGGGCAACGAGGAGGACCGGCTCAAGGTAGCAAACGAGGCTGCTTACCTGTATGCTCCGCTGGCGCATAAGCTGGGATTGTATAAGCTGAAATCGGAACTGGAGGATTTGTCTCTCAAATATACGCAGAAGGAAACGTATTATTTTATCAAGGATAAGCTGAACGAGACGAAGGCGTCCCGCGACAAGTATATCGCTGCTTTTATCGAACCGATCCAGAGGAAGGTGTCGGAAGCGGGATTGAAGTTCGACATCAAGGGACGCACGAAGTCGATTCATTCGATATGGAACAAGATTCAGAAGCAAAAGACTCCTTTTGAGGGGATTTATGACTTGTTCGCCATCCGTATCATCCTCGATTCGGAACCGGACCCGGCTAAGGAGAAGCAGGAATGTTGGCAGGTTTATTCGATTGTTACGGATATGTACCAGCCGAACCCGAAACGTCTGCGCGACTGGCTCTCTATCCCTAAAAGTAATGGTTACGAGTCGTTGCACATCACTGTGATGGGCCCGGAAGGGAAATGGGTGGAAGTGCAGATACGTACCCGCCGCATGGACGAGATCGCGGAACGCGGATTGGCTGCTCATTGGAGATATAAAGGTATCAAGGGTGAAACGGGTCTGGACGAGTGGTTGACTTCTGTGCGGGAGGCGTTGGAGAATGCAGACAACGATTCACTGAAAGTGATGGATCAGTTTAAGATGGATCTCTACGAGGATGAAGTGTTTGTCTTCACGCCCAAGGGGGATTTGTTCAAGCTCGCCAAAGGGGCTACGGTATTGGATTTTGCTTTCCATATCCATAGTAAGTTGGGATGCAAGTGTATCGGCGCGAAAGTGAACGGCAAGAATGTGCAGCTCAAACAGAAACTGAACAGCGGCGACCAAGTGGAGATCATGACTTCAAACACCCAGACGCCGAAGCAGGACTGGCTGAACATCGTGACGACTTCCAAAGCGCGCACCAAGATAAGGCAGGCTCTCAAAGAGATGGTGGCACGCCAGCACGCTTTTGCCAAGGAGACGCTGGAACGGAAATTTAAGAATCGTAAGTTGGAATATGATGAAGCGACCATGATGCGCCTCATCAAGCGTTTGGGCTTCAAGAATGTGACGGAGTTTTATCAGCAGATTGCCGACGGTGGACTGGACGTTAACGAGATTCTGGATAAGTATGTGGAGCAACAGAAGCGGGACAGTGATACGCACGATGAAATTGTGTATCGCAGTGCCGAAGGGTATAACTTGCAGGCTGCGCAACAAGAGGAAACGACGTCTAAGGAAGATGTTCTGGTAATCGATCAGAATCTGAAAGGGTTGGAATTCAAGTTGGCTAAATGTTGTAATCCGATTTACGGGGATGATGTGTTTGGTTTCGTTACGGTAAGCGGTGGTATCAAGATACACCGGGCGGACTGTCCGAATGCCAATCAGATGCGCGAACGTTTCGGTTATCGTATTGTGAAGGCTCGTTGGGCGGGGAAATCGGTAGGTACGCAATATCCTATCACGCTGCGGGTTGTAGGGCATGATGATATTGGTATCGTGACTAATATCACTTCTATTATATCCAAAGAGAATGGTATCACGCTGCGCTCCATCGGTATTGACTCGAACGACGGTTTGTTCTCCGGAACACTGACGGTCATGGTGGGTGATACGGGACGTTTGGAGGCTCTTATCAAGAAATTACGTACTATAAAGGGAGTAAAACAAGTTAGCCGGAATTAATTCCGGCTACTCTCCTATCTTACTTTCTTCTTTATATAATAAGGATAGGTAATCAATACAAAGAAAAGTAAAGCAATGAATGCTACTATCTGTCCGGTATGTAGCATCTTATCTGTATCCAATTCCATGTAGCAGGCGGTAGCGATTCCCAGGGAAATGCCGATTTCGGTTGCCAGCAGATGGGTGGTGTTGGCTGTTCCGCGTTGGCAATGGTGGGATAGCTTTACGAACATCACCAGAAATTCCGGCAGGATAAAGCCTAAGCCCAGTCCTAAGAGTACGGAGGAAATGCCTATGGAGATGTCTGTATTCAGTAGGGAGATGGCTACGATTTCCAATCCGAGTCCTATAATGACCAGCCGCAGTGTTTTCTCTTTCAGGAAAAACAGACGTGCAAAGAACAGGGAAACGATGTATCCGAGGGCTGTTCTTACAAAGAACGGTACGGGGATTCCTGTGTTTCCGAGTACGAAATCGTTTAGGAAAGGGTGTACCATGGGAACCAGCAGTCCCGGAATGAAGGTTATCAGGATCAGATTGATGGCAGGAACCCATCCACGAAGCAATAGGAAGCGGTCGAAGGAATAGAGTTTGGTGACAATCGGCGCACGGAAAGGTACGTAGACTCCTGATAACATGAGGATTCCGACAGCTCCGGTTATGACAGATACAGTGAGCAGGGTTTGGAAGGATTGGCTTTGATAAAGCCATACTCCGAGGATAATGCCTGCGATCATTCCCATACGTGCCATCCAGGAGAAACTGACGTTTCCCGCACTGCGCAGTGTGGAGTTGGTGATGTCAATGGCCAATGTGATGCCGGCTGTTGTTCCTATGCCAAAGGCAAGCCCTTGCACGGTGCCCAACAGAATCAGTTCTGTGAGGTTGGTGACAAAGGCGTATCCGATGGTCGCCACTACCATCAGGACAGCAGCAAACATACAGACGTACTTACGCTTGTATGCATCTACCAGATAGGCATGGAAAGGACCGATGAGGAACATCCCCAAGGTGAAAAAGAGAAAGATTACTCCTGTCTGTGCAGCCGGCACTCCGAGACGGTCGGCCATCTCTACGGAAAGCACCGGAAATAACACATACAAGGATATAAACAACAGCAAATTAGCTACGCATATCCGCATAAAATGAACTGTCCACAATT
>DXOJ01000574.1 GCA_019412865.1 Bacteroides sp.
TATGTAAAAAGTATGTCTACAAATAGCTAATGTATTTACAATATTCTCTATTTCCGCCCGAATTAGCAATAAATGCCGGAAGTAAATCGCTATTAAACGATGGCCTTCCGGCATTGGACTTATATCATACTATTGAAAACGGTTCATCAATATGATAATTAATAGAACTGATAGAACTTACCAGGAATTGAGACTTTATAGTCTCTGTTCACAAGTTCATTCGCTTCTCGTTTATAGTTATCATTTACATAGAAACGAATCCAGTCTATTATCATTCTTGGTCCTTCTGTTGCATAATTTGCAGGATTAATTGACTTCAGTTCAGTATCCCAACCTGCCGGAAGTTCAGAAGAAACACTATTACCTTCTCCGAACAAGTCCATTCGCATTACTAAATAAAGACCTTTCGCTCCAACTGATGTCCCCGTAGAAGCTTTGGTAAAAGGCCATGAATCCAACATATCCCTTGTGACTTCCAAGGTTGTAGAACCATTGATACCTAACTTTATTGTATTTTCATCGACCAGTTCCATCCAATAAATATTATATTCTTCTACCTTAGGGATAGCGGATACCACACTCTTCACATCACTAATGACCTCTCCTCTCACCGACTGGGTGATTGCAGAGCCGGAAACATTCTTAAGTATACAGATTGATTGCTTAGCCTCTTTACATGTAGTGGCTGTTGCTGGATTCTTCACCTCTATCATTGGTACAAATCCTGTTCTATTACCTCCTAGACGAACTTTCATTTCAATGCGCATTCCCGGATAAATACGAGTAACATTTTGTGCCCACATCTGCCCTAAAGACTTACAGCAATGTATTCCTGCCGTTCCATAATTGGTACCTTCTACACCTACACAAATATTCAATTCACCTTCATCAGTAACTTTTGCGTATTTGGTCCAATCAATCTTTAAAACATTTCCTCTATTGGCATCCGTTGCATTACCTAATTTTTGGTAATCTCCCGATGTTGAATTTTTATGGAACTCAATGGCATAATCAAACTTCCACTGACTGCCCAGTTCGGCATTCGGATGTGCTGTTCCTTCATCCATCTTAGCAGTTTCTTTACCCGTAAACCAATCATCATCATAAGAAACAAACATGATGTTCGGATTCTCATATACAGTAGTCATATCATACAAATCAGGATCAGCCATCGATTCCAGGTCTGTCATGGTAATAGTCAATGCAGGAGCAGTCATCGGATTGGAAGAAGAATTACTTTTTAGATTCAATACCAACTGCAAGTCGCCTGTCATTTCATAGTCCTGTTTGATAGTCACAGCAGCACTTTTGACCGAAGTTCTTCCTGCAGGAATAGTTAAAGTAGAAGGTAGATTGTCATACCTGCCCTCTTCCCCTTCCTTCGGAGTAATAGTGACTTCGAGTGGCACAGAACTCGGTTTGTCTACTTTGGCAACCAATACAAACTTACCACCTTCTGTCACCACATTTTCTGTATTATTTTCCAGAGACATGGATATCCGATAATAATCAGATACCTTGATTCCCTGACTGGAATTAGCCATCTTATAACCACGTGCGAAAGCAACAAACTCCATCGTAGTAGTACCAACCAATCCGGAAGTCTTAACCGGAAAATCCACCTGAATCTGCTTCTCTCCTTTTGGGAAAGTAACAATACTACTAAATGGTTCGAACACGTTCGCTACATCTTCCGTTCCGGCTTTTGCCGTAAAGTAAATATCGAAATCTTCGTTAGCTACCACCTCATTACCATCAGCATCTGGTTCCACTTTAATATCCACTTTCAAGTGTTCTCCCATCACAAAGGCCTTTTCATTGATGCTCATTGTCAAAGGTACAGCTTCCGGCAGAGGACGATACTTGGTTTCATCCTCACATCCTGTCAAACCGATGGTCAACAAACATACCGGAAGTATTTTATATAATATGTTCTTCATATCTTTATCTATCTAATTATCATAAATGAATCTTGTTCCATTCTCCTATTTCCGTTGCCAGCCCGGATTCTGTTTCAACTCATGATTCAACGATATCTCACTCGGAGGTACCGGCAACAGGTAATCGCGGTTAGCATCAAACTGATAGCCTCTCGGAAGAAGTTCCTTCTGTGGGTCGAGCCAGCCGTCTGTAGTCAGAATTGTTTTCAAATCCGCTGCATTTTTAGGATCGAATGCTTTGTACAATACACCGTCTGTGCCAAAATAAGCACCAGTTCCACGCTTTCCCTGAATCAGTTTATGAGCTCCCCAACGCATCAAATCATCAAGACGAAAACCTTGCAAAGCCAGTTCTGCACGTCTTTCCCGACGGATTTCCTGCAAATTGGCAGAAATGGTATAACCAAAATCTGTGAAGTTAGGATCGATTTCAGACGGGTCAAGATAGGTCACCCCAGCGCGCTCACGCAATGGTTTTAAAGTCTTTTCCAAAACAGCAGGAGTACATTTTCCCAGTTCTTCCGCTGCTTCCGCATAAGCCAGCAGAGCTTCCGCATAACGGATCACCGGAAGAGACGTCTCGCCCTGCCCGCTTACATATGTGGTATCGATACTCATACGGATGTGATAACCGGTAGCATTACGCGCGGGACCGCCTTCAGTCAGATAAGGGGGGCGAACTATCTGTTTGTTCTCTTCCGAATATTCCTCTACCAGCATCGCTTTCGATTTTGATTCCGGTGAGGTTGACTTAAATTTACAATTTGAATGCATAACCGTCGCCAGCAAACGTCCGTCACGGCCTTTGAAAGTCAGATTAAAGTCTTTAAAAATTCCGTCAGCAGGATTAATGGGGGTTCCGTCAGCATTCAGATAATTATCAACTAACGACTGAGATAAACCTGCCGGTCCGCTGTTATCTACATAACCAGCTCCCAGATTACTGCTCAGATTATGAATCACACCATCTGCTATCGAATATTTCTTCCAAAATACAACCTCTGTCATATCCGACAGGTCTTTTGAGTTGAATACATGCGCATAAGCATCTTCTATATTCACTGCATTCTTATCAGTAGCTTTTGTGTTCAAAGCAAGTCCCATACCAAACAGTTCATCGCCCAGTGTCAGCACCTGTCCCAGTAGGTCTGCCGATTTATCTTCAGCAGCGGCAAAGTCTGTTCCTTTATGATATTTCTCCCAAGTACCTTCATAAAGAGCCACTCTCATAGCCATAATAATAGCAGCTTCCTTACAAACTCTCAAACCTTTATACTGACTACGCGAGTGAAGTAATTCCTTAGCTGTATTCAGATCGTCCAGAATAAACTGCGCCACTGCGGAACGGTCACGCGGAGGAATCTGCAAACCGCCGACAGTTGCATTGCCATCCCAGAATCTATCCATCACAGGAATACTTCCAAATCTGGTCAACAAATAAAAATGCCAGTAGGCACGGAAAAAATAAGCCTCACCTTTCATTGAAAGTACATCTTTCGTCTCTTCTGTTTCCGGCACTTTATAGTATTCAAAGAAATAATTCACATTACGCAGGTTCTGATATCCTTTCTGCCATTCCGTAGTACCTCCTCCGTTTTCCTGCAATTCTCCGTTCAGACGTTTGTCATAAACCTCCGCAACGATATTATCACTGTTCTTCTCTTCTCCACGAACTCCCATATCGTAAGTCCCGAAAGAAGGAAGTGCTATATACAAACCGTTGATATAGTTGTTCACGGCACTTGCATTGGAAAGGAATGTCTCACTATTGGGTGTTGTCAAAGGCTCTCTGTCCAGGAAGTCCGAACATGCCGACATCATGAAACTTGCCCCAACCACTAATAATATATATATTTTTTTCATCGTCATTCTCTAATTAAAAGGTGAAATCAAGTCCGAATACGAAGTTACGGTTCATCGGGTATACCATACCGTTACCATTCTGCTTCATAGGAGAAGTCAGACCCGGAGCCGTATTTTGAGCATCACCGCCAGCCGACATGTTCACCTGATTCAGTGTTTCCGGATCAAATTGTTTCGGCAGTTTCGTTATGGTGAATAAGTTATCGCAAGTCACATATACTTTCAGATTGCTGATACCAATATGTTTCAGCTGTTTTTTGTTGAAGGTATAAGCAACCGTCAGATTCTTCATACGCATGTAAGCGGCGTTCAACAGATAACGTGTGGTGTTATATCCGGTATTTACCAAAAAGTCTTTGTCATCCTTCCAGCCGGTCAGACGCGGCAAGTATCCATTCGGATTCTCTGTGCTGAAATAATCGAGATGTTCCTTGAAATTGTAGTTGTTTCCACCAAACATATAGTTACTTCCGGAAATCGGAAAATCTCTCTTTGCCACACCTTGCAACAACGTAGATACTTCAAAGCCTTTATATCCCAGATTCAAGTTGATACCGAACGAATATTTAGGAGTCGTATTACCAATAATCTGCAAATCTCCGTGATCTGACAAAGTACCTTTACCTCCGTCTACTCTACCGTCGCCATTGGAATCGATATATTTTAAGTCACCGCGACGCCAAAGGTCATTCGATTTGAACGCTGTCAGGTTTACATTTCTCAGGTAATCATCAATTTCACGGTTTGACAAGAAGAGGTCGTCTGCACGATATCCCCATATTTCGCCAATATCCATACCTTCATAATAACCTTTATTGGTAGCCAGACCTGTATGATTATTGTAAATGATGCCTTCCGGATTATTATACTTGGTCACAATAGCCTTGTAGTTAAACACATTGAAACCGATTCCATAACTGAAACCACATTTCAGTTTATCATTCCAGTTCACAGAAAGTTCCCATCCACGGTTACGCAAAGTAGCGTTGTTCACTTTAGCACGGTCGTTCGAGGCAATACCACTGATACTTGGAATAGACTCTGCCGGACCAATCATATCCCGTGTCGTACGTTGGTAGAAGTCGGCAGTAATCGACAAGCGATTCTTTAATAACATCAAGTCAAAACCTAAGTTGGCGTTATCCACTTTCTCCCAAGTGATATAAGGGCTGATCATTTTCGGAGTCTTGGCAATTGTTCCTTTGGAAGCCGTGGAAGACGAAATTCCGGGCAGCAGCCAAGCGTTGGTCCCTTGTGCATCCAACGGCATTTGAGCAATGTAGTCATATAAACCTGCACCATTCTGATTTCCCAGACGACCGTAAGATACACGTACTTTCAACTGAGACACAGGAAGTGCCAATTGCTGGAAATAAGGAGTGCGTGCGATATCATAACCGGCAGAGAATGACGGGAAGAATCCCCAACGGTGTCCTGGAGCAAAACGGGAAGAACCATCATAACGTCCGCTGAACTCCAGAAAATAAATATTATTGTAGTTCCAGTTCAGACGAGTATAGAATCCCATCGTAGCCCAGTGTGAACGGGCTTCACCTGCTATCACATTTCCGCTGGCATTATTAAATGAATAAATATCGTTACTCAACATACCGTCTTTATACATATATTCTTCCGAATACTCCTGCAATTCCATCTGGTAACCCGCCATTGCCTTAAAGAAATGATCTCCCCACTGGTGAGTATAAGAGCTTGACAGATTAGGCGACAGATAATAATTGAACATGCTACCACGTGTGTAAGAGCCGAAATACATGTTTTTCCAACTAATGCCGGGATATGTAAATCCTTGTCGCTGATTAGTGGCATCACCCGGTTTGAAAGTGCCTGCAGGAGTTTCGTACTTCTGGTCATCTTTCATTTTCAGGTTATTATTTTCCACATCAAAACGTATTTTCATTTCTCCGGTGATATCCCAACCTTCCAAAGGAGTTACGGTAGCCGAAAACGACAAAGCATCCGAAATACGGTTTCTCTGATAATTGGAATTTTTCAGATACAACATTTCATTCCAGCTAGGTATGTTATATTCAGATTCAACAGGCAGTTCAGTCACCTGAGTCGGACGGTGGCTACCGATCTTATTATACAGAATCATCTGATTAGCCATCGGGCGTTTGATCATCTGCAAAGTAATATTGTTATTCAGGTTGAAACGCAGCCAATCACTTGTCTTAAACTGTAACTTGGTATTCAGGTTATATTTACTCAGATCATCCTGTACCTTATCCAGCAAACCTTCCTGATAGGTATATCCCATACCAATATAATAGTTTACTTTATCAGAACCTCCCTGCACGCTCAAATTGTGAGAATGGCGGACAGATTTGTCTTTGAAATAATACTCAAACCAGTCTGTATTACCGTATTGATTGTAATAAGCACCTGCCCAGTCATCACCAGTAGTATTCGCTTCAATCCCCGGGAACTCAGCCGAATAAGGATTCTGCATAAATCCCTTAATCTTCTCAATTGTCTTATCCGAAATCTTCTGCAAACCGGATGAAGCTCCTCCATTATCATACTGTTGGTTATTATACGCAGCGTATTCCAACGCATTCATCATTTTAGGCATATTGATAGGTGCACTGAAACCTACCGTACCACGATAAGTAACACTGGCTCTTTCTTTTTTCCCGCTCTTCGTTGTTACCAGAACCACACCATAAGCAGCACGCGCACCATATACAGCAGAAGCAGAAGCATCTTTCAGTACACTGATACTGGCAATATCGGCCGGGTTCACATTCTGCATGCTCTGCTCCACTCCATCCACCAATACATAAGGCTCGCCACCGTTAATAGAACCGATACCGCGAATACTGAATTTAATATCGGCACCGATTTCACCACCGACACCACCGCCTACTGCATCCGAAGCAAAGTTCAAACCGGCTATATTACCTTGCAAAGCACTGGTAACATCCGTCACAGGACGATTCACAATCGCGTCATCTTTCAATGTAGCGACAGCTGCCGTAATGGTATTTCTTTTTTGTGTATCCATACCTACCACCACAACTTCATCCAGCACCTTAGCATCTTCCTTCATCACCAGTCTGTTACCTTCCTGTTTAGTGACTTTTACCTGCAATGGGGCATATCCCACATATGTAACAGAAAGAGTGCTTCCTACTTTTCCTTGAATAGAGAAATTACCGTCAATATCTGTAATCGTTCCTCCGGTTACACCTTTTACCATGACTGTAGCACCGATAATAGGTTCTCCCATTTCGTCTACCACCTGTCCCTTTATCAATTTTTGTTGTGCCAACGCACCCAGAGGAAATAATAACAGGAGCATCAGAAACAGAACAAAGCGTTCTTGTTTTCTCACGAACTTCTTTTTTTCCATAATATTATATTTACTAATTAAGATTCTATTTTATTCTACAGTAGGATTGGCATAGTAATCAAGCTCTTCTTTCACTGCTTTCAACAAAGACATCTCATGCGTCACGTCTACGTCTGTAGCCAAGTCCCAGCTCATGATTCCTCCAAAACCATTCTCGCACACATATTGTGTCTTCTGGCGAATCGTATTCTGGCTGTTGAGCGTATAGTTCTTTCCTTCATAACTCCATGTGTCTGCAGAAGTATTAGTCAGGTTACCCTTACCGACAAGATCAAAATAAGCAGCCTGCTCGCCGGCAGTACCCGTAGTCCCGTAGAAAGGTACTCCCATGACCAGTTTATCCTGAGGTATTCCATAATCGACTGCAGCTTTACCATCCGATTTGAAACGTTCCATAGAGAAAAGTTCTACTGAAGGTCCATAGCATTGCAACGAGATAAAATCGACTGCTGCAATAGCTTCCGCACTTATTTTGTAAGAAACAGGATGTAGGGATACGGTCAAAAATACATCTTTCCCCAATACTTCACGCAATTGTAGGATGGCTTTACTGTAATTGGATAAATCAGTACCTGAATAAGCCCATTCAAAGTCGAGGTCCGCACCATCCAGATTATATTGCTCGATCACCTTCTTTACGTTATTGGCAAAGTTAGTACGGGCAGTTGCGTTGCCGACCATTTTCAACCATTCGCCGCCAGCAATACCCAAACGTATCTTCCGGTCACCTGCCTGTCCATTCAAGGCAGTACGAATCTGCTCCAGACGAATAGCCCATGTATGCGAGTCCTTACCAGGTTTTGCAGCGTCATCATATTTCCAGTAAGCAAGTGTTTTCGTGTTATTCCAATTATCAAAAGAGATGGGATTTCTTCCTAATGTACCCATCAGCAGACTGTTCACAAATGTTTCATCCAGATAACCTTTTAGGTTCTCTCCCATCACAAAGTCAGCACGGGTATTAGGAACCGAAGCAGGCAGAGAGCCTGTAAAGTCAGTGGCAGTATTGTTCGTATCTATATATAACTTGGCAGCGCCACCATCATAAGTCACCGCTACATAATGCCATGCTCCTGATTTCAATGCGCTATTCGTCACTGTGGCCGTAGCACTTCCGACAGTCAGTTTCAGATTACCTTCCGTTGCTCCCAACTGGAAAGCGATGACAACAGAACCGCCGTCTACCTTTTTAAACAAGCAAGCTCCGTCCACCCACTCGCTGACATATATATAAGTACCGAATGTGAATTTCTTGAATGCTCCGTCCGGTGAATGCAACAGACCGTCGCCGGCGTTCATCTTGCCGGTACCATCCAATTTGAGTACTCCGTTGCGTCCATTATAAGAAGCAGCATACGTTGCTGCCCCTGTAAGTGTTGCATCATTCACGGGTAAGTCAAAAGTCAAATCACCGTCAGCATAAGGACGTGCCGTCAGATAAATCAAATCGTTGCAAGCACCCATACTTGCTCCCGAAATTCGATTCGTTTCAAAAAAATCACCACGGATATAAGAACAGTTGATAAATGTTTTATCTGTAGGATCAGGATCATCGGGTTCTTCAGTTTCGCCCGGTTTTCCCGTAACTGAACCTTCGGGAGGAGTACCGGTAGGAACATCTACCCATTTTGTGTCTTTGCAAGCTGTCAACATTCCAAAAAGGAAGAGACAAAGAAATAGGAATTTGCTTCTCATAAGTTTATTAATTAAGATTACCTTTTATATAAGTAGCGAAGTCTTTCCTGACATTCACTGCCACAAATTTAGGTTATATCTAAGA
>DXOJ01000575.1 GCA_019412865.1 Bacteroides sp.
TGATCGCATCGGATACAATGGATATCCTGAATAAGTAATAATTTTATTGCTGATATACAAAAAAAAGATGGACTCGATTTCGAGTCCATCTTTTTTTTGTCTTACTTTGCATATCAAATAGTTATATCCCGTTTTTGATATGCGTTACTCCGTCATAATTCCCGTTTATAATCGTCCCGATGAAGTGGATGAATTATTGCAAAGTCTTACTGTACAACACTTTAAGGGTCTTGAGGTTGTTGTTGTTGAAGATGGTTCTTCCATTCCCTGTAAAGGAGTAGTAGACCGGTATGCAGATCGGTTGAATATAAAATATTTCTCTAAACCCAATTCCGGTCCGGGACAAACCCGTAATTACGGAGCAGAACGTAGCGAAGGCGAATACCTTATTATATTGGATTCTGATGTCATCCTTCCCGAAGGCTACTTCGATGGGGTAGAGAAGGAGCTCACCACTTCTCCTGCCGATGCTTTTGGTGGCCCCGACCGTGCACACGATTCTTTCACTGATATTCAGAAGGCAATTAACTATTCCATGACCTCTTTCTTCACGACCGGAGGTATCCGTGGCGGAAAAAAGAAGATGGACAAATTCTATCCCCGTAGTTTTAATATGGGAGTTCGCCGGGCAGTGTACGAGGCTTTGGGAGGTTTTTCAAAGATGCGTTTTGGGGAGGATATTGATTTCAGTATCCGTATCTTTAAGAATGGGTACACTTGTCGTCTTTTTCCTGATGCCTGGGTATATCATAAACGTCGGACTGACTTGAAAAAATTCTTCAAGCAGGTGCATAACTCCGGCATTGCCCGTATTAATCTTTATAAGAAATATCCGGATTCTCTGAAACTGGTGCATTTGCTTCCAGCCGTATTTACATTGGGAGTGGCGCTTCTATTATTAGGAACCCCCTTCTGCCTCTTCAGTTTCACGCCTATCATTCTCTATGCATTACTCGTATGCATTGATTCTACTATTCAGAATAAAAGTCTGTCTATTGGCGTTTATTCCATTGCCGCCGCATTTATACAGCTTATCGGCTATGGTACAGGCTTTTGGCGCGCATGGTGGCAGCGTTGTATCAGAGGGAAGGATGAGTTTGAGGCTTTCCAAAAGAATTTTTATAAGTAATCCATTTTTTATTTGCCTATTACCATTCCTATTTTTGTTTAAAAGGAATGTTGTCTGACACCCGGGTGTCAGACAAGTTATACTTTCATGGAAAAAAAGTAATGGATGCAATCGAAGAAATTTTTATAGGCTATATCTTTTTTCATTTAGTGGAGTGCAAATCACATTTCTTATTCTTCCCTTAAACCCCAGCAATTTGTCGCCTATCTGTTTCAATGGGAAGATAAGTGTTTCCTGATACCAAATGCTGTCTTTACGCAGGCTTTTCTGATTGTAAACTACACCGATTCGTCCTTCCAAACGTTCTTGTAGCTCTCCGTTTATGTAAAGTGAGGTCCCTTTGGCATCTCCCTCTACACGAACCTTTGTCCATTTTTCCACAGGCAAACGATAGGAATGGAAGATGAATTCATAGCCGTCGCGCGAGAATGCGAATTTACCCGTATTTTGCCAGTTCGCGGTGAAAACAGAATGGGGACCTTTGAATAAGACCGCATCGATATTGGGCTTTGGATCTGCGTAGATTTCAAATTCCACACTATATGGATAACCGATTTCGGGTATAGAGGTAAGAACCGAGTCGTTACCTTGCAGGATAATTTCCTGGCCGGAAAGCGTTAGGTCTTTTCTGTCATCTATGCTGGCCTGTAGATTTACGCCCGGTGCTTCCGGTGTTGTCCTGCACCACGTTTCGAAGGTTTCAAACGGTATGTTTCTTGTGTTTTCTCCTTTCCAAAGTTTCTCGCTCATAACCTGCATGGCAGGAAAGGTGCGTATATGTACATCCTGTTGGCTGATTCCATTTCCGACACGGTCGTTCCATACAGCAAACATGGCTCCTAATAAATTAGTAGACTGCTCTATCATTTCTCCCTCTTGCATCATTCGTGGTGACCAACTCTCATATATCCATTGATGATCCAGAAAGTTATGGTAGTAATTCACGGCTGGTACGATATATAGAAATGCATCGCATGTATTAATCGCTTTGGCTCCTTCCTGCAGTGCGGTTTCTAAGTCTAGCCAGCTATAATTCCATGCATTGACCGTTTTTCCTTTCAGATTTACGGGGGTATTTCCTTTCATGTGTTTCAGACTTCCCCATAATCGCGGATTTTTTCCATATTTGGTGATATACTTCAGATAGTATTCAGTGAAATAGCGGAATTGTTCCGCTTCTTTGAGGTTGTACTCATCAGTGCCGATATGTACGTCCGGTCCGACAAATATCGGGTGATCTCCCGAGAGATATTCGTCAAACAAAGTATCAAGGAAATCATATACCTCTTTTTTATAGAGGTCGAGATGATCCATACCATATTCTTTTTTGTCGGCTGCCAGTATCGGATTGTAATGAGTGAAAGCGAGTGAGTGTGCCGGAACATCAATTTCTGGGATGATATTGATTCCATATCGTGCGGCCATTTGCTGGAAGTTGCGGAATTCTTCTTTGGTGTAGGAACCATCTTTGGATGTGAGTCCCGGAAAACGGTCGCTTTCCAATCTGAAGGCGGCGTATGTTTTGTTCCAGTCATTATCGAAAAACTCAACGAAACCATTATCATTCAGATGTATTTGCAGTTCATTCATTTTATAGAACGAGAGAATTTTTACGTAATCCTGCAAATAGTCCATTGTGAAAAATTTCCTGGCTACGTCAATCATCAGTCCGCGGTGAGCATACTGCGGATAATCCAATGCTTTTCCTTTCATGAGTCCAAAAGGCTGGTTATGGATCATTTGCAACAGTGTGCGAGTTCCCCAGAATACTCCTTTTACGGTGGAGGCTTCGATGGTTACATGGTTGCGTATATCCAGTTCATAGCTTTCTTCTCCCAATGATGAAGGCGATTTTTTCACTGACAGATAGATAGAATGATTTTTCGGTTTTCCGGAGGTTACCTGATAATTCCAGCCGAACATATCTTTTAAGTCTTTTGCCATTATTTCCGCAGTTTCTTTCAACAGGCTTTCTGCTTCCGGAGCGATTATAATCTTTCCTGTTTCCGGTAGTGTCAGTTTGCCTTTTGCCCCATTCCAATGTTGTAAGGAGGGAATCACCTGCGGGATATCCGTTTGAGCGTATACTGTCATTCCTAATAGTAGTAAGATGGATAAGATGCTTATTCTCTTTTTCATATTTATTAGATGTTTATATATTAATCTTGATAGCGCAAAACTACGATATTTGGAAGTAAAGGGATTCTAAAAATAGACTTATAGCTTCCAAAATTCATTTTTTCAGTTATATAGGAGTATCTTTGTGACTTAATTTGATTAATAATGGAAAGTAAACACAAACTATCCATCAACCAGTGGGCACTGGAAGACCGCCCACGGGAAAAAATGATGGAGAAGGGAGCAGCCGCATTGAGTGATGCCGAACTACTCGCTATATTGATTGGCTCCGGAAATACGGAAGAAAGTGCTGTCGAATTGATGAGACGCCTGCTCCTGTCTTGTGATAACAATCTGAATTCATTGGCAAAATGGGAAGTGTGTGACTATTCCTCTTTCAAAGGTATGGGACCCGCAAAGAGCATTACAGTGATGGCAGCCTTGGAATTAGGCAAACGAAGAAAGCTGCAAGAAACCAAAGAGAGACTTCGAATCACTTGCTCAAAAGATATCTATGATATTTTCCAACCGATCATGTGTGACTTGGAACAGGAAGAATTCTGGGTGCTCCTATTGAACCAGGCAACCAAACTAATTGATAAGGTACGTATAAGTACTGGTGGCATAGACGGAACTTATACCGATGTGCGCACCATTCTCCGGGAAGCATTGCTGCAAAGAGCTACACAAATCGCGGTGGTGCATAACCATCCTTCGGGAAATATTCATCCCAGCCAACCGGACAGGAGTTTGACAGAGCATATCCATAAAGCGGCGGAAACGATGAATATCCGTCTGATAGATCACGTCATCGTTTGTGAAGACGGATTTTTCAGCTTTGCAGATGAGGGCCTACTCTAATTAGTAATACTACCTTATTTAAGTGAGAATATCTTATTTATTCTCACTCCTGCATTCATTTTTATACTGCGTGGGCGTCAAGCCTGTGTACTGTTTGAATGCAGTACTGAAATAACGTAAAGTAGTGAAACCTATCTGATCTGATATTTCAGTAAATGTCAGATCGGTGGTTTTTATCAGAGTAATGGCTTGCTCCAACCTGAATTTGTTGATATAGTCATTTGCCCCCATATCGGTGATAGCCTTCAACTTGTTGTAAAGAGATGTTTTACTCATTCCGATCTCTCTGCAGATAAAAGGAATATCTAAAGACGGATTGCTGATATTCTCGGAAATGAGCTTGTTAAACTTTAACAAGAACGTTTCATCCGCCTGGCTGAAAGTACTCTCCAGCGGTTGAGGGAAGTTGCCTATATGTTGATAGTGCTCTTTCGTTTGCTCCCGGTTGTATAGCCGGTTCTGTATAATCTTAACAAGAGTGTCTATCTCAAAAGGTTTTCCCAGATAAGCGTCCGCCCCGATTTTATACCCATACAGTCGGCTCTGTTCATCATTGCGTGCCGTGAGCAGAATCACAGGAATATGACTGATGCCGATATTCTCTTTTACCGCTTTGCACAGTTCGTATCCATTCATAACCGGCATCATCACATCGCTCACTATAATATCCGGAACTTGCTTTTGCGCTATTTCGAAAGCTTCCCGGCCATCATGTGCTATATAAATTGCTTTGAATAAGGATTTCAATTCTTTGGAGAGGAAATCTGTCAGGTTATGATTGTCGTCTACCAATAGCACTGTGTAATTCTGCGTAGAGAAGTCGAGTGTCTCGGGAGCGTTGATCTCATGATCTACGTCCGGTGTAATCAATTCATTGATGTAAGGTTTCGGCTGGCAGATGACTTCGCCCGACTCCAATCCCAAAGGTAAGTCGAAGAAGAAAGTGGCTCCTCCCGCTTCGTTGTTCATGGCTCCGATTTTACCTTTATGCAATTCCACCAGCATCTTGGCGTATGAAAGTCCGACTCCGCTACCGCCAATTTCCTGCTTGCCTTGATAGAAACGGATGAATACTTTCTCCATGTCTTCCTCTTGCATACCTTCTCCCTGATCCAAAACGGAAACACGGACGTATGAGTCATTTTTGCTGGTACGGATAGTGACGGTTGTGTTTTTAGGACTGTGTTTCAGTGCGTTCGTCAATAAGTTTGTGACTACGATTGTACACATACCCTTGTCAAATACCACCTCTTTTATGCTGTCGTCGAGCTGATAATCTATTTGCACTTCCTGGGCAGCTCCCTCGTCCGTAAAATCGGCACCAATCTCCTTTATCCATGAGTTAAATGGATAGGCTTGGAGTTTCAACTTGGTTTCTCCTACTTCCATCTTACGTACGTCCAGCACCATGTTGATAAGATCTTTCATCCGTTGAGCCTGTTTATGTATATTCTTCAACGGTGGATAAATGGCATCTGTAGAAGGAAGTGTCTTTAATATGCGGCTTAGCGGGGCATATATGAGTGTGAGCGGAGTTCGCAGTTCATGGCTGATATTAATCAGAAAACGAACTTTTTCTTCATACACATTCTGCTCGTGTTCTTTCATCATCCATTTCATCTTGTTTTCTTTGCGTCGAAGCAGAACGAAAACAATTTGTACCACAATGCCTATGCAAGCAATGATGCAGAGAGAAACGAACCACCAGCTTCTGTACCAGGGTGGCAGTACGTTTAATGTGAAAAGAAACTGGGGAGTTGTTTCATTTCCTTCCTGTGTGTTACAGCTCACCATGATGGGATAACTTCCCGGAGCAAGAGATGGGATCATCAATTCAGGGTTGTAGCCTTCGGTTTTAAGGTCTCCCATTTGGAAATGATAGACTTTGAGCCGGAGAATGTCCGCACCATAAGTCATGACACGGATCTTAATGTTTTTACTGTTCCAGGGGATGGATATCTTGTCTTGATTGAGCTGATACATCCTGTTCTCTCCGTTTATGGTCAGTTCGGCAAGGCGTATTTCCGGAGAGTCACTACTCTTTTCTATTTGAGTGTCTGCATTGATACATAGTAAGCCTTTTACACCTCCCATATAGATGTTGCCTTTGGGGGAAATGAGACGGGGCTCGGCCAAGTATTCATTGGGGGAAATTCCATCCGCTTCTCCGAACCATACAAAACGTTTGGTATCGGTGAGCCATATAAAGAGTTTCTGTTCAGCTCCTATCCACACTTTTCCTTTATTGTCGCATAACACGGTATTTACTTCATTAAATAAGGTGGTAGGAATTCTTTCGAATTTGCGGGTATCAGGGTGATAGGTGTACAGGCCACGGGTGCCTGCAATCCAGAATACGCCCTTGTCATCCCTGGATACAGCATTGAAGAATCCCTGTGGAGCACTTGCAAATATCTCCACTGTGTCTTTTTTACGATCCAGTCTATATATATTATAAGGATCGTTCAGGTAAATGGCAGTGGAATCATATCCAATGGAACTCAACAAGCCTTTTATTTTCACTTCTTTGGCACAAGGGACAGGAGTGAGTTGCCGGGTGGAAGTATGGTAGCGGTAAGGAGGCGAACTTAATATTAAGATCGAATTGGGAGTATCCCGGTATAAGTTGATTGGCTGTCCGCTATAGCGGATGTGATGCTCTAATGAAGGGCTCATAATAGCGAAAGGACGCTTCTTTCCTGTCTTTTTATCGAATATGAAGATACCTTTGGAAAAGGCAGATACTAACAATTCGTTGGGTGTGAAGCCGGTGATGGAGACCATCTTGTCTCCCCAAGTGTCGGGATAGTGCACAAATGTTTCTGTAGAAGGAATGAATTTATTGATACCTCCTCCGTCCGTAGCGATCCAGAGTTCTTCGGAAGCCGGTTCCTGATATAGTTGTAATACCGTACTTTGACTTAATCCTTTGTTGTGCCCTAACACAACATTAGTGTAAGTTCTCATGGATACTTCACGAATGTTGATAACCCCTTCACGTTTACTTCCCGCCCATATATTTCCGGCAGAGTCGCTATGCAGGCAGAGTATTGTATTTGTGGGAAGGGAATGATTATCTCCGGAGATATGTTCGAGTACGGTAATATTGCCGGTTGTGGGATCGAGGATATTGATACCTCCCCCGTCTGTTCCCATCCATATTTTTTGTTTGAATTCGGTCATGCACAATACGATGTCACTGCTCAAACGGGAGTTTTGAGTGGTATAGCTGGCTATCAATTTTCCCTGGGCGGAGAAACACTTGACGCCATTGTTGTAGGTTGACAGCCATATTCTTTGTTGGGAGTCTATGATGATTCCTACGTTGTCGTTCCCGTATTGGAAAGGAAATGGGGTTATCTCGAAATTCTTGAGGTTCATTTGCAGTATTCCCTGTTGCCAGCTTAGACACAATATGGTATCGGGTTTCCACATTTGTATGGATCGTATAATGAACGGCTCGTCGGTCTTGAATTCCCGTATGAGAGAAATCGTGTTGGTGGCATAAGAATATTTATATATCTTGTTGATCCCTCCGAACAGAAGCCCGTCTGCTATTTTGCAGATCGATTTGGCAATGATGGGCTGATTATTTAGTTTGGGGATAAAGAAGTTGTCGTGAATAAGAGAATAACGGGCGATTCCTGTGGTGGTCAGTATCCAGGTTGTCTGCTGATTATCTTCAATAATTTGCAGGATACTGTCGTTAGGCAGGGAATTTTCATTATCAGGTTGTGCGGTGTACTTTTTGAGTTCCGTTCCATCAAATCTGATTAGTCCTGTCGGAGTACCGATCCAGATGAATCCCTTTTGTTCGGTATAGATACAGCTGATGATAGACGGCATTCCGTTTTGGGAACCAATCAGTTTAAAGTCGTAATGGTTACCTATACTTATTGCTGGAAATGTGCCTACGATAAGAAAAGCCAGTAAGCAGAAAAAGTGTTTTATCCAAATACTTTTTTTCATCAGTCAAGATTATTAAGGGGAGATTAGTGAAACAAAAGTATGATTAATTCCGCTAAAACAAAAGAAATATTTCCAAAAACCGCCACAAAGACGTTCAAAAACGGAATATGGATGTTTTTGGAAACATTTTGGCGATTTTATGAACTCGCCATTCTGCCAATCAATCTATTTTTGTGGTGTATTTCAATGCCGGATAGTGTGGGCT
>DXOJ01000576.1 GCA_019412865.1 Bacteroides sp.
AAGATAATGCAATTTCGACATATGTGAAATAATTATGAATAACTACTTATGAAAAAATATCTATTATTCCTGATAGGGCTATTCTTGTTCCTTCCGCTAATGGCGCAGACAGACGAAGGCAGTGATGACGCCGAAATAGTGGAAGCCAGCGATGAAAGTTTATCAGATATCGACAACAAGGTAGTCCTCCATCGCTATAAAATGGGGGATGGTTTAAGACTCACAACACAGGGCGGCAATAAGCTGGTTATTAGCGGAATGGTACAAACCTCGGTAGAAAGCCGTCGCTTTGAAGATGTGGATCAGATGTACAACCGCTTCCGTGTGCGACGTGCCCGTGTGCGTTTTGATGGAAGTGTCTATCATGATAAATTGCGTTTCCGCTTGGGACTCGACTTGGTGAAAGGTAGTGAGACGGACGATGATTCCGGTTCCTTATTGATGGATGCTTATGCAGCCTATCGCCCTTGGGGTTCTAAACTGGTCGTTTCGTTTGGACAGCGTTCCACTCCTACGGATAACTACGAATTACAGATGAGTTCCCACACTTTACAGTTTGGCGAACGTAGTAAGATCACTTCTGCATTTAGCACGATTCGTGAATTGGGAGTCTTTGCCGAAAGTTCTTTCCGGGTAGGCAGCAAAGGTCTTCTACGTCCTGCTATTGCCATCACTGACGGTTCCGGTCCGATTTCGGAAGGAAAACGTTATGGTGGATTAAAGTATGGCAGCCGGCTGGATTATCTTCCTTTTGGAGCTTTCCGTTCGATGGGAGGAAGCAGAGAAGGGGATATGGCTTACGAACTGACTCCGAAGTTAAGTGTGGGTGTTGCTTATAGCTATGCGGACGGCACATCCGACCGTCGTGGCGGCCGTAGTAACGGGGATATTCTTTATATGAATGACCGTGATGAAATAGATCTTCCCGATTATGCTAAATTGGTGGCAGACTTTGCCTTTAAGTATCGCGGATTTTCCATGTTGGGCGAATATGCGAAGACCTGGGGATATGTTCCTTCTTCTATTACGAAACGGGTAAGAAACGATGGTACCACCGCTACTACCTTTGACGTGAACGGAGAGCAGAATGTAGAAGCTTATATCAAAAATAGAATGATGTTGGGGCAAGGGTTTAATATTCAGGCAGGATATATGCTTCGCAGTCTTTGGAGTTTTGACTTGCGTTATACATACCTTAAGCCGGACGAATATTCATATATGAATAATAATCTGTATTTCAACAGACATAACTTTTATGATTTTAGTGTCTCCAAATATCTGACACGTAATTATGCTGCCAAAATACAATTAACTGTCGGACTGGCCCGTAGCAATGGTGAAAACCGTACTCCCGATAGTACATACACCTATAATGGTAATGAGTGGATAGGAAACCTATTGTTCCAATTTAAATTCTGATGAAGCTATGAAACGAATATTATTAATACTCTGTCTTTTATTATCCGGTCTTCCATTCTATGCTCAACAGACCGGAAAGGTGACGGCGAAGTTCTTCCCCGACCCACAGGTCGACATGGATACACCGGCATTTGCCAAGAAGCATGGTTTCACCACTTATCGTGAGTTGATGACGTTCTTGCATGATTTGGCTACCGCTCATCCGGAATGGGTGAAACTTCAAATTGTAGGTCGTACCCAGCGTGGACGTGAAATTCCTATGATAAAGGTGAGTAAAGGAGGAAGTGATAAGTTACGTGTCCTCTATACAGGATGTGTACATGGAAATGAACCGGCTGGTACGGAAGGACTTCTATATTTTATGAAGCAACTGACCCGTGATCCTCAATTGTCTGCCCTGCTTGATAAGATGGATTTCTATATCCTGCCTTCGGTAAATATTGACGGAAGCGAACAGGGAGAACGGCTCAC
Organism: Bacteroides sp.; assembly: GCA_019412865.1. Taxonomy (GTDB): domain Bacteria; phylum Bacteroidota; class Bacteroidia; order Bacteroidales; family Bacteroidaceae; genus Bacteroides. Next base: position 1,891 of record DXOJ01000576.1, read on the forward strand.
TGCCAATGGTATAGACCTGAACCGTGACCAGACTCTTTTGTCAACCCCGGAAGCACGCACTTTACAACGGGTTGCTCTGACAGTCAAACCTCATTTGTTTATTGATTTCCATGAATACAAACCGCTTCGTGCCTCTTACGAAGAAGTGACCGACGGGCTTCTGGTTACCAATCCTAACGACTTTATGTTTTTGTGGAGTAGCAACCCGAATGTATCTCCCGCATTACGTGCTGTTGTAGACGATTTTTATGTGCCTGAAGCTAGTCGTATGGCTGATGCGGAAGGACTGACACATCATACCTATTTTACTACTAAAAGTAATCGTGGAGAAATTATATTCAATATCGGCGGTTCCTCTCCTCGTTCTTCCACTAATATCATGGCATTGCGTGGAGCTATTTCAATGTTGATGGAAGTACGTGGTGTTGGTTTGGGACGCACTTCTTACAAACGTAGGGTATATACTGTTTATAAATTGGCAGAGTCATTTGCCCGTACCACTTTTGAGCATGAAGATCAAATACGAAAAGCTGTAGATGAATCTGCTCATTATAATGGTGATATTGCCGTGACTTTCCGTTCGAAACCCGCTTCCGACTATCCGTTGAATTTTATCGATATCCTTGCTTGTAAAGAGATAACTGTGCCTGTTGAGGCCCGTATCGCTCCCGAATCGGAAGTCGTACTGACCCGCGAACGCCCTGTTGCCTATTATCTGGACGCCAACCAAAATCGTGCAGTGGAAATATTGCAGCATTATGGGGTTGAACTGGAACGGCTGGAATCTCCTGAAACGGTTGAACTGGAGTGTTACACTGTTACAAAAGCAGTAGAAAGCCATGATTTGGTAGCCGGTATTTTACCGTTGAATGTGGCAACAAATACCAGTAACCGTACGATTACTCTTCCGGCCGGCAGCTATCGTATTCCCATGTCCCAACCTTTGGCCACCCTTGTGACAGTATTGCTGGAACCGGAATCAGCCAATGGTTTCGTCAACTACCGCGTGATTGATGCTGCAGTAAACAATACGCTGGGCGTCTATCGTAAAATGAAATAGATTAATTAATGACGATAAATAGAATACAAGATATGAAAAAGATAATAATAGGAGTTTTCTCCTTGATTTTGGCTACAGGTATGTATGCTCAGACAATTGGAAACGAGGTATTTCCGCAACTGAAAGATGGTTTGCTTGACTTGAACTTGAGAACACCCGGTCAGAAACTGCGTTTTGGCGGTTATCTCCAGGGATCAGGTTATTATACGGACATAAAGAACGCAGAGTCGGAATATGGATTTGATATTGAACATGCTTATTTAAGTCTGGAAGGTTCGTTCCTGAATGAGAAACTGGGATTCTTTTTACAGGCAGATTTTGCAGATTCCTACCCTTTGTTGGATGCATGGGTTTCGTATGCTCCCTGGAAACAGTTGAAAATCAGTGCCGGACAGAAACAGACTTTTACCAATACCCGGCAGATGATGATGCTCGATCAGGGACTTGCTTTTGGTGAACATTCATTGATGGATCGTACTTTCTCCCGTACAGGCCGTGAGTTGGGATTATTTGTTGAAAGCCGCTTGTCACTTGGCAAACTCGGATTCGATTTGGGCGCTGCTGTTACTTCCGGTGACGGACGCAATTCATTTGGTTCATCAAGCACTGACCCTGATTTGGGTGGGTTGAAATATGGCGGACGTGTCACTGTTTATCCGTTGGGCTTCTTTACGAGCGGTAATGAAATGGTCTTTAATGATTTTATTCGTGAGAAATCTCCCAAATTGGCTATCGGTGCGGCCTATAGTTATAATGTCGGTGCCAGTAATATCGTAGGTGAGGGACATAATGATTTTCAGATGTATGATAAAGAAGGTGCTGCGGATTATCCCGACTATCGTAAGTTGTCTGCCGATTTACTCTTCAAGTGGAATGGTTTTTCCTTGTTGGCAGAGTATGTCAATGCAACAGCGAACGGTTTGAACGGGCTTTATGTAGAAAAGGATGAAGGTGCAAAATTGAAACCGCATCAGATAGCCAATTACCTGGCTTTGGGAAATGGATTCAATGTGCAGGCTGGGTATCTTTTCCGTAAATTATGGGCGCTTGATATTGCTTACAGTAAAGTGAAACCCGAGTGGAAGGAGACTGAACAGAGTGTTTTGCGCGAGGCGGATAACATCACTTTCGGAGCATCGAAATATTTCAATAATAATACGTTCAAGCTACAGCTGGCAGGTTCATATACCTCATACAATCAGTTAGTGGGGGCAGGATCTAAGGAATTTCAGGTTAAGTTGAATCTTCATATTCTCTTTTGATAATGATGCGTGTAGCAAACTTATTGATTTTAATCATTGCCGTATTGATGACGAGTTGTTTTAAAGACGACGAATCGGAATCTTTGGGAGAAACCTCCGGGTTTCTTCCGGGAGACGGTATCGTGACATATTCCGGATATGCGCCTTTGGCCGACCGGCCTGTCCGCATACATTTTCATATCCCTGTCAACGGGGATATGAAAAAAATGCCGGTGTTGTTTGTATTTCCCGGATTAGAAAGAAATGCCGATGATTATTTGAATGCATGGCGCGCAGAAGCATCCAACAGGGAGGTAATGGTCTTTGTGTTTGAGTTTCCTACGGAGACTTACTCTACTGCACAGTATATCGAAGGAGGTATGTTTCAGGGAAATACGTTGCTTGATCGTTCAGAATGGACATTCTCACTTATTGAGTCTGTTTTTGATACTGTCCGGAAAGATACCGGTTCTTCGCGGAATAAGTATGATATGTGGGGACATTCTGCCGGAGCGCAGTTCGTGCACCGGTATCTGACGTTTATGCCTGATACCCGTGTTGATAGGGCGGTAAGTGCCAATGCGGGTTGGTATACATTGCCCGATGTGGATGTTGCTTATCCTTATGGCTTGAAAAATACGGATGTCGCAACGACCTCCCGGGTGGCATCGTTGTTTGCCCGTAAACTGATTGTTCATTTGGGCACGGCAGATACGGATCGTAACGGATTGAACACTTCAGCAGGTGCCGAAGCACAAGGGGCAAACAGGTATCAGCGTGGTAAGTATTATTTTTCAGAAGCGAAGCGTATCAGTACCAAAGACGGTTGTTCATTGAACTGGGACAAGTATGAGGTGGCAGGTGTTGCACATGAGTATGCCAAGATGGCGGCAGCCGGAGCAAAAATACTCTATTAAGTAAGACTAAAATTTTGAGCCATCGGTTAAATAGCTTATTTTTGTTGACCTATTTATCAGACAGGTATTTAAAATGTTTCTATCGGCATCGTACATACAAGGATTGTATTCTTTAGGGCAAAAGATTATGCTATTGATATTCTGCCTCTCTTTTACTGTATCCGTACGTGCTGTACCTCCCGCAGAAGAGATTAAGAGAGTGAAGGCAGATCAGATACTTGATACCAAACAGTTTAATTATCTGGATAAAGGGAGCATTATCACATTGCAGATTGTGCTTCCCGAGCAGGATAAAGTGGTGTTTGAGTCGCTGATGCGCATTGAAAGTACAGATAAAGAATTATATAATCTGATTCTTTCCCGTTCTCCGCAGGCAGGTACTGAACTTCTGTGGGTGTGTAATTCAGAGGTTGAGAAAGTGCGGATAGGCTCTCCAAAAGATTCAATCCGGACTGATACCATGTCAGTAGGCTTTTCGGTTCGTTTCCCGGCAGATTCGGTTTATATATCCGCAAATGAACATTCTTATGCATTTTCGTCGCATGGCATTCGCTCGGACCGGGGGTATCGATTTCATATTCTGGGTGATAAACGTTCCCATTTGAAGTTGGTGGAGGGGCATGCTGAATTGTTGTCGATTGGAAAGGAGGAGCAACATCTGTCCGCCTGGTACTGGATTTTATTGATTATTGTGGTGGATATGATTGTGTTCCTGGGAATGCATTGGCGGCGTAGGCGTCAGAAGAGATTGAAGGCAAGCAACCGGATTGAGATACTCACCTCATTTGGCGATGAAGGAGAAAGGGTTAAGTTACCCCGGTATAATGCCGTTTACCTGTTTGGCGGATTGCAGGTTTTTGACCGTAATGGTGAGGAAGTCTCGCAACGTTTTTCTCCACTTCTGCGTGAGCTGTTTATTTTGTTGATTTTGCGGTCGGCGGAAAATGGAATATCGTCGGAAGAACTCACGACCATGTTGTGGTTTGATAAAGATGATGTAAGTGCCAAAAATAACCGGGCAGTAAATCTTTCCAAGTTGCGTGTGTTGGTAGAATCTGTTGGTGGTTGCACTATCTCCAAGATTTCGGGTAACTGGCGGGTGCAATTTGATAAAACAGCTTTTGTGGATTACTATGAATGTCTTCCGGAACGGATTCGTCCCGATAGCCTGACAACCGAACGAATTAAAATCATAGCAGCACTAACAGCTAAAGGCGGCTTGCTGAATGAGTGTGACTATCTGTGGCTCGATACTTTTAAAAGCCGGATAGCAGACAGCCTGATTGAATCTTTATTAAAGTATGCCACTTTATTAGATGAGCATGAAGCTTATGATACCAAATTATTAATATCCGATATTATCTTCCGGTTCGATTCCGTGAATGAAGCGGCTCTTAGACTCAAATGTGCCACTTATGTATCTATGCGTAAGCAATATATGGCTAAGACTACTTATGAACATTTCTGCAGGGAATACAAATCACTGTATGACGAACCTTTTGAGCATTCTTTTAATAGCATTATTAGTCAGTAAATTATTTCCTTATTTGTTCGTTTTTTAATGGGTTGTTCGCTTTTGAGCGTACAACTGTTCGTTTTCGTACACCGTTCTGTTTTATGATTTCTCTGATTATTAGTTAGTTATCGTTTTGGCACGCTCGTTGCATCTCTATAGTCGCAAGCGGGCAACGAAGAAAAATGAAAAAAACTTCAGAAGGTTGCAACCGTTTGAGACGCTTGATCCGTCTAATAAACAGAAGAACAAAAACAGAATGTTGAACAAATAAAAAATATACAATTATGAAGACTACAGTATTATTCAGAATGATCGTTTTGGTTGCTATGGTATTTGCAGGAATCGCTAATACAACAGTGAAGGCACAGGGTAATAACTTTATTACTAATGAAGAAAGAGTAGATGATCTTGTAGTATCGAAAGTGATTTACAGACTCGATGGTTCTCTCTATCGCCACATGAAATATGATTTTACCTATGACGATCAGAAGAGAATGTCTTCCAAAGAAGCTTTCAAATGGGATGCTTCTACTGAAAAATGGATACCGTACTTCAAAATTGATTATACTTATTCATCTAATGAAATCACTTTGGTATATGCACGCTGGAATGACTCTCACAGAGCTTACGACGCATCTGTTGAAAAGAGCGTTTATGAACTGAACGACGCTAATATGCCGGTTGCTTATATGAACTATAAGTGGAATGATAAATGGATTGAAGAATCCGCTGCTAGCTGGGCTATGAATGTATCTACTCCGGCAACTAATGAAGCAACTCTGCTGACTGCCAGCAGATAAAAATAAATCGGAGTTGTGAAACTCCTTCTCTCTCTTTTAATTTAACTACATTAAAAACGGTGGATTTCCTTATGGGATAATCCACCGTTCTGTTTTTCTAATGAACAGTTACGATCAGCTTTTGTAACTCTTCAATATCTATTTAACGAGTGGTAGATATTCTCCATAACCTTCCTCTTTCATTTTATCTTTCGGGATAAAACGAAGTGAAGCGCTATTGATGCAATAGCGTAATCCACCTTTCTCTTTCGGCCCATCTGTGAATACGTGTCCCAAATGAGCATCTCCGGTTTTACTGCGTACTTCCGTACGTATCATGCCGTGCGAAGTATCTTTCTTTTCTGCGATTAGACCTTTTTGAATCGGTTGGGAAAAGCTTGGCCACCCGCAACCTGAATCAAACTTGTCGGTAGAGACAAACAGAGGTTCTCCGGTAGTAATATCCACATAAATGCCGGGACGATGCTCATTCCAGTATTCATTATGGAAAGCTGGTTCAGTGGCATTCTTTTGGGTTACGGCATATTGTTCCGCCGACAATTCCTTACGAAGGGTTGCATCATCCGCTTTTTGATACGCTTTAGCTTTCGGCGCATTCGCTTTGCGTGCCATTTCGAATAAAGCAGGATTGATATGGCAGTATCCACCCGGATTTTTATCCAGATAGTCCTGGTGGTAAGTCTCTGCCGGATAGAAATTTGTCAATGGCTTTACTTCTAGGACGATAGGAGTTTTATATTGTGCGGATAATAATTGAATTGCCTGCTTGATGACAGGGAGATCTTCTTTATCTACATAATAAATTCCGGTTCTATACTGCGTTCCCCGGTCATTACCTTGCCGGTTGAGGCTGGTAGGATCGATTGTCTTGAAATATAGATCGAGCAGTAAATTCAAATCTACCGTTTTCGGATCATAAACCACCTTTACTGTTTCGGCAGCATTGGTTTTTCCTGAACAGACCTGTTCATAACTCGGATTGGCAACATTACTGTTGGCATATCCTACCTGAGTACTTTCTACTCCTCGAATTTGTTTCAGGAAATGTTCTGTTCCCCAGAAACATCCTCCCGCAAAATAGATTTCTGCTTGATTCTTCATTGGTTTAGCAACTCCTAAAAATGTATTACTAATCATTACAATCACTATAGCGATAAAATACTTCATATCCGTTAGTTCTTTCTATAATAACGAATGAACCAACGGATATGTTTTAAGGAACTACTATACTAAACTCAACTTTATTTCTTTTTTATTCAATGACTTGTCCTTTGTAGAAATCCAGAATTTTAGTCCGGAACAGGTAGTCATATTTTGCCTGCAACTTATCCGAAAGAGCTTTCGTCAGATTAAGTTTGGCTTCATTGTATTCCACAAAGGTAGCCTTGCCGTTATTGAACTTCTCACTCATCAGGCGGAAAGATTCTTCGTTGGCTTTTACTGCCACTTCACTGGAGTTGTATTTACTTTCTGCTGCCAGAGCATTGTACCAGGCTTGCTGAATTTCTTTATAGAGAACTTTTTTACTGTTATCCAACTTCAAGGATAAATCTATTTGTTGCAAACGAGCCGTGCGTACCCGGTTTCTTGTGGCAAAACGGTTGAAGATTGGCACGCTCAAATTAAATCCTATATATTTATTCAGATTGTTTTTCATCTGACTGCCGAAGCTGCTCTCTGATCTTCCGCTAACCGTATAATAATTACTTCCCAGACCGGCACTGAAAGAGAGTTGTGGATAAAATGCACTTTGGGCAATACGAATACTATTAAGACTACCTTGTAAACGATATTCTGCAGCCTTAATGCTTGGTTTGTAAGTAAGCGCCTGTGTATATATGTCATCCGGCGGAGTGAGAGATTCGAACTCTAATTCTTCCTTAGGGTTTTCGAGTACAAATCCTTCAGGCGTGGGTAATTCCAAGAGTTGGGTGAGATCCAGTAAGGACAGTTTGTACGTATTGTCTGATTGTACAGCAGTCATTTCATCCTGTGCAACACGGGCTTGTGCTTCGGCCACTTCAGAAGAGGATGCCTTACCCACTCCCTGAAGACCTTGAATACGTTTTAACTGGTCTTTGCTTAAATCGACCTGATTATGAGCAATCTTACTTAATTCTTGATTGAATAAAACCTGTAAATAAGCCGAAGTGACATTGATTGCAATATCCTCTCTGGCTTTATTCAAATCTTCTATGGCAGCTTTTAAATCCAGTTTGGCAAGTGAATATTGGTTGGACAGTTGCAAACCGGTAAATATAGGTACGTTTGTTCCCAAGCTGAAACTGGTATTGGCGCTGTTGATGTCACTATACGAGTTGTCTATCGGAGAAGCAGTACGGCCCCAACTCCAGTTTTGGCTGGCACTACCGCTCAAATTCGGAAGGCGTGCCCATTTAGTAGTGTTTACACTCACTTTGCCTGCTTCGACATTATTGGCCGATTGACGGATTTCTATATTATGCTCAATGGCATAGTCGATACATTGCCGCAGCGTCCACGCTTGCGAAGAGTTGTTCTGTGCCTGGATGGAGGTGATTCCGACTCCGGCAAGCAGAATGGCTGATATGGTTTTACGAATTATTTTCATCGGATTCAATTATTTATCTTTTTTCTCTGCACCACGTATTTTGTCCTGAATGGTTACCCCTTTCTTGATTTCTATCTTGATTCCATCACTCATACCGGCAGTCACCTGTGTACGCTGGAACTTTTGTTCGGGCACTGAATCTGTCATGATGTACACAAATGTAGAGTCACCACTAAATTCAACAGTGCTTTCGGGCACTGCCAATACCTGATTGGCTTTTTGTAATACGATTTCCGCATTAGCCGAATATCCGGAACGAATCTGAACAGAATCCGGAATGGTAATCGCAGCCTTGATTTCAAACTGGTTGGCTCCATTGGTTTCTACCCCTTTCGGAGAGATATATTCCAGAATGGCATTGAAAGTCAGATTTTGTAAAGCTCCGATGGTCAGCTTGATTGGCATTTGTTCGTGGATACGTCCCACTTCTGTTTCATCAATATTGCCGCGGAAAATCATATCGTTCATGTTGGCTACCGTAGCAATCGTGGTTCCATCATTGAACGTATTACTCATAATCACCGAATTACCAGCTTTTACAGGTACGTCCAGGATTAACCCGTCAATGGTAGAGCGAATCATCGTGCTACTGAAAGAGGCACTGTTTTTGGTAATTCCTTCTTTTACGATTTCCAGATTGTCTTTGGCCGTCTGTCTCTCTTCGCGAGCCTGTTTCAAAGCCACTTCACTTTTCTCGTATTCCTCCCGGCTAATTAACTGACCGTCATACAACTTCTTCACACGGGCGAAATCCGTTTCTGCCTGGGTTGCATTAATTTCTGCCAGGCGCACACGGCTTTCTGCAGAATTCAGTTGTCCGAGTTCAGGGATTACTTTTACTTTGGCAATAACTTCCCCTTTTCTTACAGCTTGTCCGGCTTCTTTATATACTTCGTCGATAATACCCGAAATTTGCGGTTTGATTAAAATTTCGTCTCTCGGTTCCACCTTTCCGGTAGCTACTGTAGTTTTTTGGAGGTCAGTCATTTCCGGTCTAACTGTTTCGTAAGTGATTACCTTAGGCTTGGATTTCTGATAAAGGAATACGAATGTTCCGACAAGAATGATAGCAATGACTACCAATAATGTGATTTTCAGATACTTTTTCATGATTTTATTTATAATTTTATTATTTACGATTGATGATTGAAACTAAACTCCTCACATATCCAGATAACTGTTCCACTTCCTTATTCATCCCGAATCGCCTCAATCGGTTTGATAGCCATGGCCCGGTAAGCAGGTGCCAGACCTGCCAACATTCCCAGTGCGATTAGAAGGGCACAAGTACCGATTGCCAGTCCGAAAGTAACTTGAAAACGGGTGTCCCCTCCGTCAGCGTTGGCTCCCATTTCTACAAGTTGCAACACCATGACGGCAAAGGATATTCCACACATTCCTGCAATGGTGGTAAGTACCATACTCTCTGATAGAATTTGTTGCAGAATATCTTTCGGTCGTGCACCGATCGCCCGGCGGATACCGATTTCAGTGGTACGTTCTTTAACGGTCACCATCATAATATTGGATACTCCGATGGCACCTGCCAGCAAAGTTCCCAATCCTACCATCCAAACAAGTATGTTGATACCGGTAAACAGGTTATCGACCATAGAGAACATAGCTTCGGCATTCAGGCACATAACAGCCTGTTTGTCATCCGGGGAGATATAATGTGCGGCTTTAATGACCTGTTCCATTTTGGGTTGTATTTCAGACACTTTGACTCCATGCTTCGCAGTGAAACAGATCACATCAATTCGTCCCCCCAGATTATATGTTTGCTGCATCGTAGTGAAAGGAAGAGTGACGGCCTCCGAAGCCCGTCCCTGTATATTCATGTCCCCTTCGGAAGAAGACATGCCAATCACTTGATAATAAATGCCATCTACTCTTACATATTTGCCACAAGGGTCTTCTCCCGGTTTGAAAAGACTTTCATAAATTCGTTTTCCGATGACACATACTTTGCGTGCTTCCTTTATATCCACCTCATTGATGAACCTGCCGTATGCCATTTCCTGCGATTCAATGTGGAGATAATCCGGATACAATCCTTTCACGCTACAATCATATTTCTTATCTTCGTATACGGCTTTGGAACCCCAACGGGCTACGGACGGAGTAATGATCTCCACCTCTTTCACTTGGGAGCGAAGACGGTCAATGTCGGTAGATTCCAGATTCCACCATCTCCCTTTGCGGAAGCCTTTGTAAGCCTCGCCCGTTCTTTGCGAGACAAGGAAACCGGAATTGGTGGCAAATCCTTCAAAGTTCTTTTTCATCATGTCCTCCAATCCTTGCCCGCCGCCGATAAGGGCTACGAGCATAAAGATTCCCCAGAAAACACCGAATGCAGTCAGCAGGCTTCTCGTTTTATTTCTTGTAATGGTAATGAGGATTTCCTCACAGGTATCCATGTCTATTCTCATAGTCTTAATCTGCTCTAAGTGCTTCGATCGGTCGGATGCTAACTGCTTTTCGGGCAGGGAATAATCCGGCTAACGTACCAGCTATTATTAATGTGAGTGTAGCCTGTATGGCGATTCTTATATCTACTGTCGGATTTAGGAAAACGGTTTCCGTCCACATTCCGGTGTCCATGGTCTGATTGCCGAAAGCGCTGTTCATCCATTCGGTCACTCCGATACCGGCTACCATGCCGATATATCCGAATATGGTGGTGATGGTGACACTCTCTACAATAATCAACCAGAGAATGGAAAGCGGTTTGGCTCCCAAAGCCTTACGAATACCAAACTCGCGGGTACGTTCTTTGACGGTAATCAGCATGATGTTGGAAACTCCAACGATTCCGCTAAGTAACGTAAAGATGCCGATTACCCAGATGGCGATACGCAGCATGCCCGAACCTTTCTGCTGTTGCAGATAGTTGGTAAACCGGTTCCATATCCAGATAGCACTGTGGTCCGTTGGGTCAAACCGATGGTTGGCTCCCAATACTTTGCGGTAATGGGCTTCAAAAGCCTCATTGGCCTCTACTGTTTCCAGATTTTTGGTAGTCATGACCAGGTTATTCAGTTTGTCTCCTTTATTATAAATCGTTTGTAGAGTGGTAAAAGGAATGTAGGCATCGCTGTCTCCGCTATCTCCTTTATCATTATAAAGACCTACTACCTGATAAACCACATTTCCGGCGTTGACAAACTGTCCGATTGGCTCGGTATGAGTCTTGTTAAAAAGGATTTCTGCTGTTTTCTTATGAAGCACAATAACTTTCCGGCGTTCCTTGATATCGATTTCATTGATAAAACGTCCTTCGAAAAGCTTCACGACTTCTACCTCTGTATGATTGGGATATACGCCGGAAAGGTTCAGGCTGACGTATTCTTGTCCGAAACTAAGATTAACGCCTCCCTGCCACACGGTTGCTCCGGCCTTGATGACATGATTCGGGAAATAATGACTGGTAGCATCCATGTCTTTATTGTCCAGTTGCACCCGTCTTCCTTCTTTCAGTCCGTCGTATGATTTACTGGTCCATCCCGGAAAAATCTTGATGGAGTTCATGGCACGTTCGGAAGCCGATTGCTCGAATGCGTGGATCAGTCCGTTGCCTGCACCTAGTAGGACGATAAGCATAAAGATTCCCCATGCCACGGCAAATCCTGTGAGAAAAGTCCTTAGCTTGTTGCGTTTGATGGTACTATATATTTCTTGCCAGATGTCAATCATGATAATGTTTGTATAGTGGTGGATTTTAGATTATTTCATGATACCGTCTTTTCCGAAAGGAGAAGCGTCGTGGTCGATATTATCTTCAATACGTTCGATGATTCCATCTTTGATATGTATAATCTTGTCTGTCTGGTTGGCGACTCCACTTTCGTGGGTGACAACGACAATCGTCATTCCCAGTTTATGAAGATCTTTCAGAATCTGCATCACTTCCACAGAAGTTTTGCTGTCCAAAGCTCCTGTTGGTTCATCTGCCAGAATGATTTGTGGTTGGGTGATTAAAGCTCGTGCAATGGCTACACGTTGTTTCTGACCGCCACTCATTTCGTTCGGCATGTGATGTGCCCAGTCTTTTAAACCCAGACGGTCGAGATATTCCAAGGCAAGCGCATTTCGTTTTTTGCGACTTATACCCTGATAAAATAAAGGAAGTGCTACATTCTCTACGGCATCTTTAAAGGAAATCAGATTGAATGACTGGAAAATAAATCCGATCATACGGTTCCGGTATTCGGCAGCTTTGGTTTCGCTCAAGTTCTTGATAAGTACGTTGTTCAAGTAATAATCTCCGGTATCGTAGTTGTCGAGGATTCCCAATATGTTGAGTAAAGTTGATTTCCCAGACCCGGATGCTCCCATGATAGAAACAAATTCCCCCTGTTCAATGTTGAGATTGATACCTTTAAGTACATGGAGAGGCGCTCCGTTGTTGTAGGTCTTGTTGATATTCGTTAGTTGTATCACAATTTTCTTTATTTAGTTTCTGTTTTCTGATAATTTTCTACTATTAGACGTGCGAAAGATACGAAAAGTTGCAAACAGGTTGAACTTTTTTCAAAAAACATTTTGTAGACTCAATCTTCTTTACGTAATTTGTGTGCAGTAAACTTAATGATTAACTAACCCTTTTAAATAAAAGTATCATGAATTCAAACATGGAGAAACCCTACGTAGTAGGTATTGACATAGGCGGAACGAATACCGTCTTTGGAATTGTAGACGCACGCGGAACTATTATTGCCAGCAGTTCAATCAAAACATCTGGTTACCCTACAGTAGAAGAATACGCTGATGAAGTGTGTAAAAGTCTGCTTCCATTGATTATTGCTAATGGTGGTGTTGATAAAATCAGAGGTATTGGTATCGGTGCTCCGAATGGCAACTACTACACGGGAACGATTGAATTTGCTCCGAACCTGCCTTGGAAGGGAATTCTTCCGTTGGCTGCCATGTTTGAAGAAAGACTGGGTATCCCCACTGCTTTGACAAACGATGCAAACGCTGCTGCTATCGGTGAAATGACTTACGGTGCTGCCCGTGGTATGAAAGACTTTATCATGATTACACTGGGTACTGGTGTGGGTAGCGGTATCGTTATCAACGGTCAGATGGTGTATGGTCATGACGGTTTTGCAGGTGAATTGGGACACGTTATCGCCCGTCGCGATGGTCGTCTTTGCGGTTGTGGCCGTAAGGGATGTCTGGAAACTTACTGTTCGGCTACCGGTGTAGCTCGCACAGCCCGTGAATTCCTTGCTGCCCGTACGGATGCTAGCTTGCTTCGTAACATTCCTGCAGAAAACATCACTTCAAAAGATGTGTATGATGCAGCTGTACAAGGTGATAAACTGGCACAGGAAATCTTTAACTTTACAGGTAACATCTTGGGGGAAGCACTGGCAGATGCTATTGCATTCTCCAGCCCTGAAGCAATTGTATTGTTTGGTGGTTTGGCTAAGTCCGGTGAGTATATCATGAAACCAATTCAGAAATCAATTGATGATAATATCCTGAATATCTATAAAGGCAAGACTAAACTGCTCGTTTCCGAATTGAAGGATTCTGATGCTGCTGTACTGGGCGCCAGTGCATTGGCTTGGGAACTGAAAGATTTGAAAGAATAACATTTCATTATTATAATAAAGGTAATGAAGCCTCGGGAGTTTATGACTTTCGGGGCTTTGTTTTATTTAGTCCTTTCTGACGTGTACGGCTTATTCAGACAAAGGGTTATTCTCACCGGAGTGAGAAAATATTCTTATACCTTTGAGGAATTATTCTCATTGCAATGAGAATTTTTTCTCATAGGCATGAGAATGTTTGAGAAAATATACAATAAAAAAGGGAACCTCATAATGAAGTTCCCTTTTTTATTTCGAATCGAAAAGTTCGGCTTATTAGTTAGCTCTTTTTTCTTTGATTCTAGCTTTCTTACCAGTAAGAGCGCGCAGGTAATACAA
>DXOJ01000577.1 GCA_019412865.1 Bacteroides sp.
GTATTGTTATAAATATAGAGTGAGATTCGGTTTGGGAGTATTGAACGTGATAAAAGAGATTTGTTTTGCCAATGAAATCATTATCTTTGCAAGGTATATATTAATGAACGAGGAGGATATTATGCTTGCATACACATATATTGAACACGGAAAGTTTGAATTGCAGAAGAAAGCAAGACCGGAAATAAAGGATTCACGGGATGCAGTCGTGCGTGTAACACTTGGTAGCATCTGCACCAGTGATCTTCATATTAAACATGGCAGTGTGCCGCGTGCTGTGCCCGGAATAACTGTCGGGCATGAGATGGTAGGTGTGGTAGAACAAGTAGGGGCTGATGTCACTTCGGTGAAGCCTGGTGACAGGGTGACTGTGAATGTCGAAACTTTCTGCGGTGAGTGTTTTTTCTGTAAGCATGGATATGTGAATAACTGTACTGATCCTAATGGCGGTTGGGCTTTAGGTTGTCGAATTGATGGCGGTCAGGCGGAATATGTCAGAGTTCCTTATGCGGATCAAGGTTTGAATCGTATTCCGGATACAGTGAGTGATGAACAAGCTTTGTTTGTCGGTGATGTGCTTGCAACAGGCTTTTGGGCAACACGCATCTCGGAAATAACCGCGGAAGATACTGTTCTTATCATCGGTGCCGGGCCTACCGGGATTTGTACTTTGTTGTGTGTGATGCTGAAGAAACCCAAGCGCATTATTGTCTGTGAAAAGTCTCCTGAAAGAATTCGGTTTGTCTGCGAGCATTATCCTGATGTGTTGGTGACTGAACCGGAAAACTGCAAGGATTTTGTTCTCAAGAACAGTGACCATGGTGGTGCAGATGTCGTTTTGGAAGTGGCAGGGAGTGACGATTCCTTCTATTTGGCTTGGAATTGTGCCCGTCCTAATGCTATTGTCACGATTGTAGCCCTCTATGATAAACCACAACTTCTTCCTTTACCTGATATGTATGGCAAGAATTTGGTTTTTAAAACAGGTGGAGTGGATGGCTGCGATTGTAACGAGATTCTCAAGCTGATTGAGGAAGGTAAAATTGATACTACTCCTCTTATTACACATCGATTTCCGTTGAATGAGATTGAGGAGGCCTATCGTATCTTTGAAAACAAATTAGATGGAGTTATTAAAGTAGCTATATCAGGAAATAAATAAAAATAGAATTTGTGTATGAAGAATATACTGATAGTAAGTAATAATGATATGTGCCGCAGTCGTATGGCACAGGAAATTTTGAACTCCTTCGGTAGAGGGATGAAGATTAGTACTGCCGGTATTTTGGCTGGAAATTCTGTCCCTGACGTTGTTTGCCAAGTGATGGAACAAAATGGATATGACTTTTCGCGTAGAAAGCCCTGTGACGTTGCGACGTATGCCCAACAGACGTGGGATTATGTCATTACCCTTTGTTCGGAAGCGGAGGAAGTGCAAAAGGAAATGCAGGGGGTAGTGAGAAAATACGTTTCTTTCAACTTTACAGATCCCTTTCAGGGAGGAATTCATGTAGAAGATGAGCAGGAAGAACGGGTTAGGGCACTATATGACATCATGCATAAAGAACTGTATGAGTTCTTTCGAAGTGAATTGATGGAAAAGTTGTTACCTCGCTGTTCCTGTGGCGCAAATACGTATTGTAGGTGTGAGTAGGAATTAAGTAATCATATATGTACATCATCCGGTAATGGTGGCAGAATTGCGTCATTTTGAACGCGAAGTTGCCAGAAAGCAATAGCGGATGCGGCGGCTACATTGAGAGAATCGACACCGTTTGCCATAGGAATGCGGACTACATAGTCCGCCTCATTAATTGTTTCGTTTTGAAGACCATCCCCCTCTGTTCCCATTACGATGGCTAACTTGGGTTCGGTTGCTAAGATAGGATTATCGATAGAGATTGATTTCTCCGTGAGTGCCATAGCGACTGTACGGAAACCCTGTTTACGCAACTCATTGGGAGAACTGTCCAACCAAGTCCATGGTATCAGGAAGACAGAACCCATCGAAACCCTGACTGCACGTCGGTTTAATGGATCACAAGAATTGCGTGTTAATAATATAGCATCTATTCCCAAGGCGGCTGCGGAACGGAAGATGGCTCCGATATTAGTAGCGTCTACCACGCCCTCAATGACTACGATCCGTCGAGCTTTCCGACACACCTCCTCTACACTTGGTAGTGCCCGACGACGCATGGCACAGAGGACACCGCGCGTCAGTGTATATCCGGTCAATGTGGCAAGTAACTTTCTTTCACCGGTATAGACAGGTATATCACCACAATGTTCAATGATGCCAGCGGCATCACCAGTGATATGCTTCTGTTCACACAAGAGGGCTAAAGGCTCATAACCAGCATTCAGAGCTACATGGATAACTTTGGGGCTTTCTGCAATAAACAATCCTTTATCAGGCTCGATACGATTGCGTAATTGAGCTTCGGTGAGGGTACTGAATATTTCTACTCCGGAGTCTGTTAAGGATGATATTTCTATAATGGGCATAGTGATTTCTTTAAACGATCTATTTTATTGCAGCAATGATAGTATGCGCTTCTTACTTACCGATGCAACATAATGA
>DXOJ01000578.1 GCA_019412865.1 Bacteroides sp.
GATTTGCTATGGCATGGTGGCATACTTTGTGTGCTGAAGGTGGCGACCAATTCGGTGGCGGAACAAAACAATTCCCTTGGAATAGTAATGCTGACGCTATACAAGCTGCAAAAGATAAAATGGATGCAGGTTTCGAATTCATGCAGAAAATGGGTATTGAATACTACTGTTTCCACGATGTAGACTTGGTTTCTGAAGGTGCAAGCATCGAAGAATACGAAGCTAACTTGAAAGCAATCGTAGCTTATGCAAAACAGAAACAAGCTGAAACTGGCATCAAACTGTTGTGGGGTACTGCCAACGTATTTGGCCATGCACGTTATATGAACGGTGCTGCTACTAACCCTGATTTTGACGTAGTAGCTCGTGCTGCTGTTCAGATCAAGAATGCAATCGATGCAACTATTGAACTGGGTGGTCAGAACTATGTATTCTGGGGTGGCCGTGAAGGCTATATGTCTCTTCTGAATACAGATCAGAAACGTGAAAAAGAACACCTGGCAAAAATGCTGACCATCGCTCGTGATTATGCTCGTGCCCGTGGTTTCAAAGGTACTTTCCTGATTGAACCGAAACCGATGGAACCGACAAAACATCAGTATGATGTAGATACAGAAACAGTAATCGGATTCCTGAAAGCTCATGGCTTGGATAAAGATTTCAAAGTGAACATTGAAGTAAACCACGCAACTTTGGCTGGTCACACTTTCGAACACGAATTGGCAGTAGCAGTAGACAACGGCATGTTGGGTTCTATCGACGCTAACCGTGGTGATTATCAGAATGGTTGGGATACAGACCAATTCCCGATTGACAACTACGAATTGACACAAGCTATGATGCAAATAATCCGCAACGGCGGCTTGGGTAACGGTGGAACAAACTTCGACGCTAAAACTCGTCGTAACTCTACTGACCTGGAAGATATCTTCATCGCTCACATCGCAGGTATGGATGCTATGGCTCGTGCATTGGAAAGTGCAGCTGCTTTGCTGAACGAATCTCCCTATAAGAAAATGTTGGCTGACCGTTACGCTTCATTCGATGGTGGTAAAGGTAAAGAATTTGAAGATGGCAAGTTGACTTTGGAAGATGTAGTTGCTTATGCAAAAGCAAACGGTGAACCGAAACAGACTAGCGGTAAACAAGAACTTTATGAAGCAATTCTGAATATGTATTGCTAATTAACCCCACCACAGATTACACGGATTGTCACAGATTGATTTTCTTCTCTCTTATTTTGAATTTTATCTGTGTCAATCTGTGAAATCTGTGGTGATATAAATCCAACTACTACAACACTACTTTATCTACTTATAACCATGATTAATACAACGAACGAGGGTAGTAAACTCTACCTATATTCGATAACCTCTGTCGCCATTTTGGGAGGACTGCTTTTCGGATACGATACAGCGGTTATTTCCGGTGCAGAGAAAGGCTTGGAGGCTTTTTTTCTTTCGGCCTCTGATTTTCAATACAATAAAGTAATGCATGGAATCACATCTTCCAGTGCATTAATTGGCTGTGTACTGGGTGGTGCTTTGTCCGGTATATTTGCTTCCCGTTTGGGACGTCGTAATTCTCTAAGGCTTGCTGCCGTACTCTTTTTCCTTTCAGCATTAGGTTCTTATTATCCGGAAGTCTTATTCTTCGAATATGGAAAGCCGAACATGGATTTGCTGATTGCTTTTAATTTGTATCGTGTTTTGGGCGGTATCGGTGTTGGACTGGCTTCTGCAGTCTGTCCGATGTATATTGCTGAAATTGCTCCTTCTAATATTCGTGGAACGCTTGTATCGTGTAACCAGTTTGCTATCATCTTCGGTATGTTGGTAGTATACTTCGTGAATTTCCTGATTATGGGCGACCATCAAAATCCTATTATTTTGAAAGATGCAGCCGGTGTACTGTCTGTTAGTGCTGAATCTGATATGTGGACTGTTTATGAAGGATGGCGTTACATGTTCGGTTCGGAAGCTTTCCCTGCCGCTTTCTTCGGTCTGTTATTGTTCTTTGTTCCCAAGACTCCTCGTTATCTTGTATTGATACAGCAAGATGAAAAGGCTTATTCGATCCTTGAAAAGATCAATGGTAAGACAAAAGCACAGGAAATTCTTAATGATATTAAAGCTACTGCTCATGAAAAGACAGAGAAAATCTTTACTTATGGAGTGGCAGTAATTGTGATCGGTATTTTGCTTTCTGTATTCCAGCAGGCTATCGGTATTAATGCGGTACTTTATTATGCTCCTCGTATTTTCGAAAATGCAGGTGCAGAAGGAGGTGGTATGATGCAGACAGTTATTATGGGTATTGTAAACATTGTCTTTACATTGGTTGCAATCTTCACTGTAGACCGCTTCGGACGTAAACCACTATTGATAATCGGTTCTATTGGTATGGCTGTAGGTGCATTTGCGGTAGCAATGTGTGATAGCATGGCAATAAAGGGTGTTCTCCCGGTACTTTCAGTGATTGTGTATGCAGCATTCTTTATGATGTCTTGGGGGCCGATTTGCTGGGTGTTGATCTCGGAAATATTCCCGAATACCATCCGTGGTAAAGCGGTAGCAATCGCCGTAGCATTCCAATGGATATTCAATTACATTGTATCTTCTACTTTTCCGGCACTGTACGACTTCAGCCCGATGTTTGCGTATAGTTTATATGGCATTATCTGCGTAGCTGCTGCCATCTTCGTTTGGCGTTGGGTACCTGAAACGAAAGGTAAGACACTGGAAGATATGAGCAAACTTTGGAAGAAAGATAAATAAATTAGGTTAGTGTAATTTCATCATGTCATTATGACTTTGGCCTCCTGACATGATTCTATTGAGATTATGACATCATACCAATGGTATGGTGTCATAATTGTTTATATACATATCGTACAGTAAATCAATCTTTTATTTTGCATTAATTGTTTTATCGTTGGTGTTACAATTAATGTTTTTGCATTTTTGAGTAAATATGTTCTCCAATGATGCGCTTATCTTTGCATTATAAAAATTGAAGTATGATAACAGAGCAATATAAAGATACCGTTTATTTTTCGAACCTTTTTGTACGTCACTACCCTAAAGTTTATGAAGAATTATCTAATATTCTTTCTCGCCATCATATAGCACATGGGACTTTGATGCACACTAAAGATTATTGGTGCCGAGATTATATGCCAATACAGTGGGGAGCTAATACTTATATTCAATTCCGCTATGAACCTGATTATTTGACGGATAAACCACAGTATAAAACTAATATTGCTCCCGTAATTAAAGCCATGAGTAGTAAGATGGATATTATTCAATCGCCACTTATAGTTGATGGAGGGAATGTTGTTGTGTGTGAGGGAAATTCTAAGTGGATGGGATCATGTATAAGAGAGCGGAAACCAATTATTATCATGACAGAAAAGGTGTTCCAAGAAAATTCGCAGATCGATCAGGGAGAAGTACTGGCAATATTGAAGGCAAACTTTCATGGAGCAGATATTATATTTCTACCATGGGATAGATACGATATCTGTGGTCATACAGATGGGATTGTTCACAATATTGGCGATGGTAAGATTTTGGTCAACTTGAAAGTATATCCTCAAAAGATAGAACGGGAGATGAGATGTAGATTGAATGACGTTTTTGTAGTTGTGGATTTAAAACTTAGTAAGTATTATGAGAATAGTTGGGCATACATAAATATGCTTCAGACACGTGATATAATCATTGTCCCCGGACTTGGATTACCTACAGATGGAGAGGCTTTAGAACAGATAAAAGAATTATATCCTTCCTATGAGGGGCGAATTTACCAAATTAATATGGCTCCGATTGTAAAGAAATGGGGAGGTGCATTGAATTGTTTGTCTTGGACTGTGAGTAAATTATAGAAATTATATGATATCAGCATTACCGATTTCCAAACCTATACTTTATATTGATATGGATAATGTTCTGGTTGACTTTCAATCAGGTATTAACAAGTTGAGTGAATACGAAAAGAGAGAGTATGAAGGACGATATGATGAGGTACCTGATATTTTTGCAAGAATGAGTCCGTATGAAGGAGCAATTAATGCCTACCATCATTTAGCGCGTTTTTATGATGTGTATATTCTTTCCACGGCACCTTGGAATAATCCTTCTGCCTGGTCAGATAAACTAATATGGGTGAGAAAATGGTTAGGTACAGATGGTTATAAACGATTAATTCTTAGTCATCATAAAAATTTGAACAAAGGAGACTTTTTGATAGATGATCGCCTAAAAAATGGTGCTGAAAATTTTAGTGGTGAATTGATCTTATTTGGTTCGGAACAGTATCCGAATTGGGACTCCGTTGTTGACTATTTGATATCATCTAAGTGAGAAGTAAAAAAAATGATATATTCGGCACAACTCTTTACTAGAAAGATTATCTTTACCCAAAGAAATATTAATACTATAATAATTATGGATACTTTGAAAAGGGAAATTGCAGTTTTAATGCAATGTATTGATTTTAAGGAAATAGAGAAACAGCTTCAAGTAATTAATAAGCTAATAGTCACAAACTATATGTTTGAACTAAGTAATGGGCTACGAATTTACCCTATTGAAGTAGAAGCTTATTTTAAAGATGCAAAATTTAATGATGAGTTTGTGCATGGAAATGAACTGCAAAAAAATAATTATGGAAGATTTTATGTTCATCGTACAGGTATAACAAAGAATTCAAAATTTAAAGGTGGAACAAGAGGAGGTATTGATATTTGTTTATCTGATGACGTTAATGCATATTATGGCATCTTAATAAGAAGTGCTAAGTTTGATGATGGCACAATTAAATTTGGACCGAATAATGTTTTAAAATTTATTGTTGAGGATAAGAATGTAGATTATGATACTTTGGAAAAAGAATCTGTTTTAAAAGAAGCTGTTAAAGATTGCCGTGATGGAGAAAGTAAATCAATCATCATGCATTCTACACGTGTTGGTCTAAGTGACAAGCAAAGTGACGATTTTAAAAACTTGCAATTACGAACGATCATAGGGCCGCTGCTTTCATCTTATGCATATAAAGAAAAGGAAAAGGTATTTAGGAACTATATCGTTAGTGATAACATCTCAAAAGAAGAAGCCGAGAAAATTTCTATTGACATCCTCGGATATTGTCCTAAGTCTTTGATAGAAAGTGTATATCAGGCATGATAGCTACTAATTTTGTATAAGGGTGCAATATCGCCCTTATACAAAATTATTTAACGATTGGAATCCAAACTTCAGTAAGAAGCTCTTTCACATCTGTGTCGGTGGGAGAGTTCAAGTAATGTTCCAGGATTGGAGTTTCTCCTAAGCTATAAAATTGCGGTAATTGTTTCAATATTGTCTCATAAAAGGCATCTAACAATGCATAATCTCCTTGATGGATATAAACTGCGTATGTACCTTGAGGTAAATCCATGTGTTTTATTGGACTAGTAAGAGGGGGATTGGATCTTATTCCTTTTTGAATAGCTATACAAGCGTAAAAACGGCATTTTTCTAATGAGGTAATGTCCGTGTCATCATAAGCTATCCCCCAATAATCTTCCTTATCTAGCAATAAAGAGTTTTCTTTTGCATATTCATATAGGCAGTCCCAAGTGTATGTCTCAAAAGCAACTGTGCTACAAGTGTCATAATTGCCAATATAAGATAAAAATAAGACAGGTATTGTTTCTGATTCCACTATGCGGTAAGGAGAAATATATGAAGGATAAGTATGACTTGTTTCCAATAATTTCTTTTGTAGTTCTAGAGGAGTGAGATTGTATTTTTTTTGAAGTGTATTATTTAAAGCTGACTGGTTAGCAAATCCAATATATTCATATATTTCAGCTATACTTTTTTTATTATCTTTGAGTAATTGCTGGGCATATTCCATGCGTGTACGAATGATATATTGATGTAATGTTTCGTTGGTGTAAGCTTTAAACATCAGCTGAAGATTACGAACAGACATACATGCCATTTTAGCTAATTCAGGTATGGATATCAAACGATTGAACTCATCGGCAGTTTTACCTGTCCAATTCTTTTGTATCATGGAATTTAGATAATGAAGAATTGTCTCGATTTGTCCTTGATAGGAGAATTTGTTGGAATTCATATCTTTTCTTTACCTTTTGGGTTACTCTTTTATTTATGATCGATATTCGCAAAGATAGTATTTATATACGCATCCTATATGAAAATGATTCAAAAGTTGATTTTATGACTTCTCATATCGGTTTCTGGCTTAAAAAAATACCTTTGGAAAATCTAATTGTTTTGCCTTTAGAATTTTCCAGACTAGAGAGAAGTGGATAGAAGAAGCAGAATCAAATAAAAGCAGCTATTTTCCGCAACTAAAGCATTGCTTTAGCCTACTTAAAGCACCGCTTTCCTTCTCTTAAAACACTGCTTTTTTCTCTTTCTGTTTAAGCAGCATTCTCTATATATAAGAAACATTTTTTTATCTACTCCTTCATCTTTCTTCTGAATTACCTGTGAATAAGTGTTTTGTGGGTGAAGGAGTGCTTCTTCACCTTTGGAATTTTCAGAAAAAGAGTGCATAAAATAGATAGTATTGTTAATTATTTCTTGGTTTGAAAACACAATTAAAGGAATAGCTATACCTTTGCACTATCTTTTATAAAACACGTATTGTTATGGAACAACATCCGATAAAAATTAATAAAGTGCAGATACGCAATCTGCAAATAGAAGATTATGTACAGTTATCCCAGTCGTTTACCCGCGTCTATTCAGATGGTAGCGATGTGTTTTGGACTCGTGAGCAGATCCAGAAGTTAATTAAGATTTTTCCGGAAGGTCAGATTGTCACAGTAGTCGATGATAAAATAGTTGGTTGTGCTCTTTCTATCATTGTTGATTATGATAAAGTAAAGAACGACCATACGTATGCACAAGTGACAGGGAAGGAAACATTCAATACACATAATCCTGAAGGAAATATCTTGTATGGTATTGAAGTGTTCATTCATCCGGGTTATCGTGGTTTGCGCCTGGCACGTCGTATGTATGAATATCGTAAGGAACTATGCGAAACATTGAACCTGAAAGCTATCATGTTTGGCGGACGTATCCCGAATTATCATAAATATGCTGACAAAATGCGTCCGAAAGAATATATCGAACGAGTGCGTCAACGCGAGATTTATGATCCGGTATTAACTTTTCAGCTATCGAATGATTTTCACGTGCGAAAGGTGATGACCAATTATCTGCCGAATGACGAAGAATCGAAACATTATGCCTGTTTGCTTCAATGGGATAATATCTATTATCAACCACCTACGCAAGAATATATCAGTCCTAAAACTACGGTTCGTGTAGGATTAGTGCAATGGCAGATGCGTAGCTATAAAACGTTGGACGACCTGTTCGAACAAGTAGAATTCTTCGTGGACGCAGTATCCGATTATAAAAGTGATTTTGTTCTTTTCCCGGAATATTTCAATGCTCCTTTGATGTCGAAGTATAATGATAAAGGAGAATCACAGGCTATTCGCGGATTGGCAAAGTATACCGATGAGATTCGGGAACGGTTTATGAATCTGGCTATTAGCTATAATATTAACATTATAACAGGAAGTATGCCATACGTAAAAGAGGATGGGCTACTTTATAATGTCGGTTTCCTTTGCCGACGGGATGGAACCTACGAAATGTACGAGAAATTACACGTTACCCCCGATGAAATAAAAAGCTGGGGACTGAACGGTGGCAAACTTCTGAACACTTTTGATACGGATTGTGCAAAGATCGGAGTTTTAATCTGCTATGATGTGGAATTCCCCGAACTTTCCCGCCTGATGGCAGATCAGGGAATGCAGATATTATTTGTTCCTTTCCTGACAGATACCCAGAATGCCTACTCCCGTGTTCGTGTTTGTGCACAGGCGCGTGCTATTGAAAATGAATGTTTTGTAGTCATTGCCGGAAGTGTCGGAAATCTTCCCCGTGTGCACAATATGGATATTCAATATGCTCAATCGGGTGTGTTTACCCCATGCGATTTTGCTTTTCCAACGGACGGAAAGAGGGCAGAAGCAACTCCTAACACAGAAATGATTTTGGTATCGGATGTTGATCTGGATTTGTTGAACGAACTGCATACGTATGGTAGTGTACGTAACTTGAAAGACCGCAGGAATGACCTCTATGAGGTTAGATTCAAAAAATAAAAGAGTGACGCTATGCTGTCAAGATAGCGTCACTATGTGCCTTGGATAGCGTCACTATCCGGGGCATATAGTGACGCCCTTTTTATAGAATATTTTTTATTTGGAAGACGTGCCGCTCTCCAATATACTAACGATAGAAAACAGCGTAAAGCATATCGCTCCGAGCCCTGATAAAACACGTGCCGGAATGAAGTAATCTGCATTTACGGTGGCAAGCTCGAATACAAAAGCCGCTAAAAACAGACAAGCCAATGCAGTCAATACCCGAATTAAAGGAATACGATTGGCGAGTTTGAACTCATGTCGCCAGATTTTAGCCAAAAGAATGACTTTACTGGAAATACTGTAACAGACTAAACCTAGTCCAAGCATGATATATCCGGTAGTACCGTTGGCGCTGCCTGAATCGGCTAAGATTATAAAAAATCCCCAGATAAAAGAAATGGAGCCCATCAATAAAACGAGTTTGGGCCATTGTGAACGTTCTTTTTCTGAATATACATTGCGTATCTGACGGGCTATAGTAGCTACCAATGCGATCAGACTGGTACAAATGCAGGCAAGCCCTGCCATTACATGACCAGCTACAAAATAAGCCGGATGCACATGGCTGTTAGCCAATAAAACAAACGCCCATATCCATGCGATAAGAGAAATGAGAATGACAATGATTTCCAATGCCCGTTCCTGACCTAAAGAAAATGCGCCTTCAGGAACTTCATTGCCCGTACCTCTGGAATTTCCCGGAATCAAAGAAAAACGGGTAGAGGAGGTGGCAGCAGTGGCTACACAGCCTGTAATAAAACCTACGCCGGTTATTACATGGCCTGCCACAAAAGCTGAAGTACCGTCGGCATTACTGAAAACACAGATACCTCCGATTATAGTCACTATAGCTGCCAGATAACCGAGTATCGGTAAACCGTACTTCGCAGCTTGATTATATGTATGTATGATTTGCCGGATAATAGTGGCAGCCGTGCAGAACAGCGCAATGCATATCATACCTAATGAGAATATCACAGGGCCCGCTACAACACGACCGCCGGCATCTCCATAACCATAAATGAACGCTCCGTATCCGAAGCAAAAAATAGCCATCACCAAAGGGATTGCCCTGAATAAAATACTAATTCCATAATTCATAAGTTAAGTGTTTTTAGGTTTCCCACTAAAACAAGGAGATACCTGTTTTGTTTAGGCTGTAGGCGGTTTATAATCGTTAACTTCACACGAATCCGATTAAAAGTCTTAGCTTTTTGCTCAACTAAACAAATGTTTTTGTAAATTTGCACCCTTAAAAATGGGGATACCCCTCAAATTGTAAATTGTAAATTGTAAATAGTAAAATCGTAGATATAGCTATGGGTAAGAGATTTACTGAATATTCGCAGTTTGACCTTTCACAGGTGAACAAAGATGTGTTGAAGAAGTGGGACGAAAACCAGGTTTTCGCCAAGAGTATGACAGAACGTGATGGCTGCCCTTCGTTTGTGTTTTTCGAAGGACCTCCCTCGGCTAATGGTATGCCGGGCATTCACCATGTAATGGCTCGTACCATTAAGGACATTTTCTGTCGTTACAAAACAATGAAAGGTTACCAGGTAAAGCGTAAAGCCGGATGGGATACCCACGGACTGCCTGTGGAACTAAGTGTAGAAAAAGCATTAGGTATCACAAAAGAGGATATTGGTAAGAAAATCTCTGTTGCCGACTACAATGCGGCTTGCCGGAAGGACGTGATGAAATATACCAAGGAGTGGGAAGACCTGACTCATCAGATGGGATACTGGGTGGACATGAAGCATCCTTATATCACGTATGATAATCGTTATATTGAAACACTGTGGTGGCTATTGAAGCAACTGCATAAAAAAGGTTTATTATATAAAGGATATACGATACAACCGTATTCGCCGGCTGCAGGAACAGGATTGAGCTCACACGAGTTGAATCAACCGGGCTGTTATCGCGATGTAAAAGATACAACGGCCGTTGCCCAATTTAAAATGAAGAATCCTAAACCGGAAATGACGGAATGGGGAACTCCTTATTTTCTGGCTTGGACAACTACTCCGTGGACATTGCCTTCAAATACGGCGCTCTGCGTAGGACCGAAAATTGATTATGTGGCTGTGCAGTCTTATAATGCTTATACCGGAGAGCCTATAACAGTGGTTCTGGCAAAGGCTTTATTGAATGCGCACTTTAATGCAAAAGCTGCTGATTTGAAGCTGGAAGATTATAAACCGGGTGACAAGCTCGTTCCATATAAGGTGATTGCCGAATATAAAGGTCCGGATCTTGTCGGTATGGAATATGAGCAGTTGATCCCTTGGGTGAAACCGGTTGAAGTAGCGGAAGATGGTAGCTGGAAGGCTAGTGATAAGGCTTTCCGTGTGATATTGGGAGATTATGTAACTACAGAAGATGGTACAGGTATCGTTCACATTGCACCTACCTTTGGTGCGGACGATGCGAATGTGGCACGTGCTGCAGGAATCCCGTCACTGTTCATGATTAATAAGAAAGGTGAAACTCGTCCGATGGTAGATCTGACAGGTAAGTTCTATCTATTGGATGAATTGGATGAAACCTTTGTAAAAGAATGTGTTGATGTAGATAAATACAAAGAATATCAGGGTGCTTGGGTGAAAAACGCCTACAATCCTGAATTCATGGTAGATGGTAAGTTTGATGAGAAAGCTGCACAGGCAGCCGAATCTTTGGATGTCGCTCTTGCTATGATGATGAAAGCAAACAATCAGGCTTTCAAGATAGAGAAGCATGTCCATAACTACCCGCATTGCTGGCGTACAGACAAACCGGTACTTTATTATCCGTTGGATAGCTGGTTTATCCGTTCTACCGCTTGCAAGGAACGAATGATGGAATTGAATAAGACCATCAACTGGAAACCGGAATCTACCGGAACCGGCCGTTTCGGTAAGTGGCTGGAAAATCTGAATGACTGGAACCTTAGCCGTTCCCGTTATTGGGGTACTCCATTGCCTATCTGGCGTACGGAAGATAATACGGATGAGATATGCATCGAATCTGTAGAAGAGCTTTATAATGAAATCGAGAAATCGGTAGCAGCCGGATTTATGAAATCCAATCCATACAAGGATAAAGGTTTCGTGCCGGGCCAATATTCGGAAGAAAATTATGATAAAATAGATCTTCACCGTCCTTATGTAGACGACATCATATTGGTATCAAAAGATGGCCAACCGATGAAGCGTGAATCAGACTTGATTGATGTATGGTTCGATTCGGGTGCTATGCCTTATGCGCAGATACATTATCCGTTCGAAAATAAAGAACTATTGGATAGCCGTCAGGTATATCCGGCTGACTTTATCGCAGAAGGGGTAGACCAGACACGTGGTTGGTTCTTTACCTTGCATGCTATCGCTACGATGGTATTTGACAGTGTGTCATACAAGGCTGTTATTTCTAACGGTCTGGTGCTCGATAAGAACGGCAACAAGATGTCTAAACGTCTGAATAACGCTGTCGATCCGTTTACTACGATTGAAAAGTATGGTTCCGACCCGTTGCGTTGGTACATGATTACCAATTCTTCTCCGTGGGATAACCTGAAATTTGACGTTGAAGGAGTGGAAGAGGTTCGTCGTAAATTCTTCGGTACCTTATATAATACGTATTCATTCTTTGCGCTTTATGCGAATGTAGACGGATTTGAGTATAAAGAAGCGGATGTACCGATGGCAGAACGTCCGGAGATCGACCGCTGGATCTTGTCTGTATTGAATACATTAATAAAGGAGGTAGATACATGCTATAATGAATATGAGCCGACAAAGGCAGGACGTTTGATTTCTGATTTTGTGAATGATAATTTGTCCAACTGGTATGTTCGCCTGAACCGTAAACGTTTCTGGGGTGGTGAATTTACACAGGATAAATTGTCTGCTTATCAGACATTGTATACTTGTCTCGAAACAGTTGCCAAATTGATGTCTCCTATATCTCCGTTCTATGCAGACCGGTTGTACACGGACTTGATTACAGCAACAGGACGCGACAGTGTCGTTTCTGTTCACCTTGCCGAATTCCCGAAATATCAGGAAGAAATGATAGACAAGGAATTGGAAGCCCGCATGCAAATGGCACAGGATGTTACATCTATGGTGTTGGCATTGCGTCGTAAGGTGAATATCAAGGTACGCCAACCACTGCAGTGTATCATGGTTCCGGTAGTAGATGAAGAGCAGAAAGCTCATATCGAAGCTGTGAAGAACCTGATTATGAACGAAGTGAACGTGAAAGAAGTCAGATTCGTTGATGGTGCGGCCGGTGTATTGGTGAAGAAAGTGAAATGTGACTTTAAGAAACTGGGTCCGAAGTTCGGCAAGCAAATGAAAGCGGTAGCCGCTGCGGTTGCAGAAATGTCACAGGAAGCAATCGGTGAATTGGAGAAGAACGGAAAGTATACATTAAATCTGGATGGTGCGGAAGCTGTTATCGAAGCATCAGACGTCGAGATCTTTAGTGAGGATATTCCGGGATGGTTGGTTGCCAACGAAGGTAAACTGACTGTAGCACTTGAAGTTACTGTTACCGAGGAATTGCGTCGTGAGGGTATTGCCCGTGAATTGGTGAACCGTATTCAGAATATACGTAAGTCAAGCGGCTTCGAGATTACAGACAAAATAAAAATAACAATCTCGAAAAATACGCAAACAGATGATGCGGTAAATGAATATAATAGTTATATT
>DXOJ01000579.1 GCA_019412865.1 Bacteroides sp.
TAATTATGTTGGAGCTATAATATTTTCAAATTAGGACTAAGTTGTCTCGTCGGGAGGATGAGGCTTTGCAACTTATTGTTTTTACACTGAACCTATGGTTCTTATATTGACCGCAATTCTACAAATAAGCGGCAATCGTTGATTAGTCCTGCAATCACTTTTTATATTTTAAATTAATCACTTCAATGCGATGGTGGGGTATTTCATATCCATATCCAAAGCATTGGTATCACGTGTATTGCATTGTTGTCTGCCGGTGAGGCCGACAGGGAATGCTGTATGCGAACGAAAAAAGAGTATGGGAATACGATTAAAAGATTTAAGCAAACTGGGATACCGGGATAATGTTGCCCGTAGTCTGGTAGTGAACATTGTGAGCAAACATTGCAAATACGACACTAAAGAACAGATTGAAATGACATTGAGCGATATACTCGAGCATCCCGAATCTTACAAAAATAATGAAATTTGGAATAAGCTGGCCGAACGCCTTTCGCCTACTATCATAGCGAAAGAGTTTATAGCTTATGATTTATTGGATGAGCCGCTGATGTATAAAACCTATGGAGGTAAATTTATCGAAACGCTTGCCAAACAACAGATGAACCTGGCTATGCGCTTACCTGTAACGGTGGCCGGAGCATTGATGCCTGACGCTCATGCTGGATACGGGTTACCTATCGGTGGAGTGCTTGCTACGGATAATGTAGTGATTCCGTATGCCGTAGGTGTTGATATCGGTTGTCGGATGAGCCTGACGATATTTGATGCCAGCGCCGACTTCCTGAAACGATATACCTATCAGATGAAAGAAGCCTTGAAAGATTTCACCCATTTCGGTATGGATGGCGGATTGGTTTTGAATTTGGCGAAAGCATTAGGGTTGAAGCCGCTCGCTAATGTCAACAACCATCATAACTTCGCTTGGAGAGAGGAAATAGCACCGGGGCGTATGGCAATCGTGCATCGCAAAGGAGCTACTCCGGCACAGAAAGGACAAGCGGGATTGATTCCCGGTAGCATGGCTACTGCAGGTTATCTGGTTTGTGGCAAAGGGATGGAAGCTGCTTTAAATTCGGCTTCTCATGGAGCCGGCAGGGCGATGTCCCGCCAGAAGGCAAAAGATAGTTTTACGCAATCGTCTTTGAAGAAACTACTGTCGCAGGCGGGAGTGACTTTGATTGGTGGGAGCGTGGAAGAAATGCCGTTGGCATATAAGGATATTGACAGAGTGATGTATACGCAGGAAACGCTGGTGGAAGTGCAGGGTAAATTTATGCCTCGCATCGTTCGAATGAATAAGGAGTGATACGATGAAAGAAATTAGTATTTAATTAAAAAAAGAAAGAAATGATATCAGAGAAATATGGTCGCACTTATCACTATCCGTTCTCTCCCGGAACGACTAGTGACGATCGGATTAACCATACGTATTGGGAGGACATCCAACGGATTCGGACATTGGTGCATACCGAGAAGCTGGATGGAGAGAATAATTGTTTAAGTCAGTGGGGCGTCTTTGCCCGTTCGCATGCGGCTCCCACTACTTCACCTTGGACGAGGCAACTGCGTGAGCGTTGGGAATTGATAAAGAATGATTTGGGTGATATAGAAATCTTTGGAGAGAATCTATATGCCGTACATTCCATAGAATATCAGCGATTAGAAACGCATTTTTATGTCTTTGCAGTCCGTTGTATGGATCAGTGGCTGTCATGGGAAGAAGTAAAGTTTTATGCAGCTTTATTCGACTTTCCTACTGTTCCGGAGTTGAAGATAGAGTCTGTTTCCGGTTTGACACCGGAACTATTAAAACAGGAAATCATCCGTATGTCACAAGAACCGGCTATCTTCGGCTCTTGTGATCCGTGGACGAAAGAGGTTTGTACCCGTGAGGGAGTAGTCAGCCGCAATGTCGGAGAATATCCGGTAAGCGAATTTGCACATAATGTATTTAAGTATGTGCGGAAAGGACATGTTAAAACAGACGAGCATTGGACACGTAACTGGAAGCGTGCCCCGCTTGTTTGGGAATTTAATAATGAAAAGGAGGAATAAAGATGAATTGGAAATTGATAGAAGATAAATCGTGGTGCTCACTCGAACAACAGTTCGAGTGGGTGTACGAAATGAATACTGTTCAGCAGGATATTCGTTATCATGCCGAGGGAAGTGTAGCCGAACATACCCGTATGGTGTTGGAGGCATTGCAACAGTCTTCCGCTTATCATTCTCTTTCTACTTTGGAGAAAGAACTTATTTGGACATCTGCCTTGTTGCATGATGTTGAAAAACGTTCAACTTCCGTGGATGAAGGAGAGGGGCGGGTATCTGCTAAAGGACATGCCAGAAAAGGAGAGTACACTGTACGCACTATATTATACTGGGATTGTCCTGCTCCATTCCATATCCGGGAACAGATTGCATCTTTAGTCCGGTACCATGGATTACCTGTTTGGCTGATGGAGAAGCCTGACTCTGTGAAGAAACTCTGTGAAGCTTCTTTACGGGTAGATACTTCATTGCTAAAGATGTTGGCCGATGCTGATATCAGAGGACGCATTTGTGAAGATAAGAATGAACTGCTGGAAGCACTGGAACTGTTTGAGATTTTCTGCCGTGAACAGGATTGTTGGAAGAAACCAAGAGAATTTGCCACTGATTATGCACGTTTTCATTACTTCCATACTGAAGACAGTTATATTGATTATGTCCCTCACGAACAGTTTAAATGTGAAGTGACGATGTTGTCAGGACTTCCGGGAATGGGGAAGGATTATTATATTCAATCTGCTGGCATAGATGTTCCGGTGGTGAGTTTGGACGTCATTCGTCGAAAACACAAATTGAGTCCCACGGATAAGTCTGCGAATGGATGGGTAGTGCAAACAGCGAAAGAGGAAGCCAGAACGTATCTCCGCAAAGGTCAGGACTTTGTTTGGAATGCTACTAACATAACTCGTCAGATGCGTACTCAATTGATTGATTTGTTTGTTGATTATGGTGCAAAAGTAAAGATAGTCTATCTGGAACAACCATACCACATTTGGCGTCAACAAAATAAAAGCAGGGAATATGCACTTCCTGAATCTGTTTTAGATAAAATGTTGGATAAACTGGAGGTTCCTCAACTGGCGGAAGCGCATGAAGTGGTATATCATGTGGTATAAGCAACTAGAAGAATGGGACAAACATAAAAAAGCCTGCCACATTGATACAGCAGGTTCTCCTACTGTGGACTTTGATAAAGAGCAAGAATATAAATCAAAAAGAAGAAAGAAAATCTGGATAATTTAGAGCTTATAGCAATAAACTCAACACTAAACTTCTGAAAATGTCTTTCATATAGATTATTGGATATATATATCCAATATATAGGGGATATATGCGCAGCGTGTTGGATATATATACCCAACACATTCAGGTATTAAGTAAGCACTCAATTAAGGGCATACCCTTTAATTTGGGCACTGTTGAAGTGCCCA
>DXOJ01000058.1 GCA_019412865.1 Bacteroides sp.
ATATCGTAAAACACCAGAGAGAAATTGCCAAAAGCGAAGAAATCCTGTCGCTGGAGAAATATTCAATCTGCTGACCAGTGATGAGCGAGTAAGGCATATCATTGAGCAGTCAGAGTATTACGGATATAGCGGTGAGCGTGTAAAAGGACTTATTTTTTGCAGTCGTGTAAAAGAGTGCGAAGAATTGTCGAGAAAGTTTAATGCGCACGGATATCGAACAGTTGCTCTTAGCGG
Organism: Bacteroides sp.; assembly: GCA_019412865.1. Lineage (GTDB taxonomy): Bacteria > Bacteroidota > Bacteroidia > Bacteroidales > Bacteroidaceae > Bacteroides. The sequence continues at coordinate 235 of DXOJ01000058.1, forward strand.
TAAGGACAGTGAAGAAAAACGGCAGGAAGCATTTGAGAGACTGGCAATGGAGGAAACGGATGCAACGCAAGAGATGCAGCCTTTGGATTTTATTTTTTCACGAGATATATTAAATGAAGGCGTGGATATCGTTGAGGTGAATCAGGTTATTATGCTTAGGCCGACCCAGTCTCCGATTGTATTTATTCAGCAACTGGGACGAGGACTTAGAAAGGCGCCTGGGAAAGAATACGTTGTTATTTTGGATTTTATCGGAAACTACAATAATAACTTTATGATTCCAGTGGCTTTATCAGGAGACCGGACTTATAATGCTGACGTGATCCGCAAATATGTCATCAGTGGAAATAGTACAATACCCGGTGCTTCAACGGTTCATTTTGATGAGATTTCCAAGGATAAGATATTTCAGTCTATCGACAAGATCAAAGGGATGAAAACACTGATCAAAGAAAGCTATGTTTCTTTGAAAAATCGGTTAGGACGGATTCCGCTTCTGTATGATTTCTATGAAAATCAGGAAATTGACCCACTGGTAATTATCAGAGAATATAAGACATATGATGCCTTTATGGTGGCGATGGAACAGGATAAATACAAGAATGTGCTAAACGAACAGGAGAAATTAACGCTGGAGTATTTGTCCAAAACGGTTCTTTCCGGAGTGCGTCCTGATGAGCTTGTAATATTAAGTCAATTGCTCCATAGAGATCATATCGCGGTGGCAGATTTTATAAAAGAGTATCAAAATACCTATGGAATTGAAATCAGCACATCCCGGGTAAAGGAAGCAGTCCAGGTGCTGCAGGGACATTTTGTAAGTAAAGAAGCAGAATATCAGAAATATTGTCAGATTGATATTCTGGAAAACGATCCGGCAGGAATGATCAAAAGACTGCAAAGCTATACGGAGAGACTTACACATATTCCGTTCTATACACAGGTAGAAGATATTATAAAAGTCGGCATTGCCAGATATAAGGAAAAATATTTACCGGGGATAAAATCGGAGGATCCATTTGTATTATACGAAAAGTATTCCAGAAGAGATGTAAGCCTTCTTATGAATTGTGGTAAGGATTTATCTTCTATTATGTATGGTATGAAACGAATTGAAAATGATGTTTTTATTTTTATTACCTATCACAAAGAAGAAAGTCAGGATGAAAAAAACTATGTCGATGGAAAACCGGATTATGCAGATGCCTTTGAAGATAATCTGATTTTTAAATGGGATTCTCAGATTGGGAAAGGTCTGGACAGTTCCTATATGAAGGATGTACTTGGAGCAGATAGAAAGCATTTATTTGTAAAAAAATCAGATGCGGAGACCAGCTTCTACTATATGGGACAATTTGATGTATTAGAAGCCAGAAATGCCCAAAAGGAAGATAATCGTGGCCGCATGCAGCCAATTACGAAGGTCACTATGAAAATGCATCATGCAGTGCGCGAGGATTTATTAAGATACTTACAGTCACATATTACGGCATAATGGTTGGAGGAATAAAAGACATGAAAACAATCAAAGTAGTTGCAGCGGTTATTTGCGACAACATAAAAGAGAAGAATAAAATATTTGCGACGGCACGGGGTTACGGGGAATTAAAAGGGGGCTGGGAATTTCCGGGCGGAAAAGTAGAACCGGGAGAAACACCGCAGCAGGCTCTTGTAAGAGAAATTATGGAAGAGCTGGATACAGAAATTAAGGTTGGTGAATGGATCGATACAATCGAATTTGATTATCCGACCTTTCATCTTTCAATGGATTGTTTTTGGGCGGAGGTTACCAAGGGC
>DXOJ01000580.1 GCA_019412865.1 Bacteroides sp.
ACTGAATATTAACTTTAGTCATTATGCTGCTTAATTTTGATTAGTTACTTAAGATTGTAATTTAGATATCACCTGTTTACTTTAAGTCCGGTACGAAAAAACTTTCGTACCGGACTTTGTGTTATTGGGCGGAAAAGCCTATCTTTGTATCTGTCAACTCCTAAATAATATGAGTATATGAGTAATAAAATTTATCCTATCGGCATACAGAACTTTGAAAAAATCCGTAAAGGTGGTTATTGCTATATAGATAAAACTGCCTTGATTTATCAGATGGTGAAAACTGGCAGTTATTATTTTCTAAGTCGTCCACGTCGTTTTGGAAAGAGTTTGTTACTATCTACTCTAGAGGCTTATTTTCAAGGAAAGAAGGAACTTTTCAAAGGATTGGCGATAGAGAAACTGGAAAAGGATTGGATAAAATATCCCATTTTGCATTTAGATTTGAATGCAGAGAAATATACGACTCCTGAAGCGCTCGATCAAGTCTTAGAAAGTGCTTTACGCGGGTGGGAAGCCCTCTATGGTGCACAGGATTATGAGAAAACATTCGCCTCTCGCTTTCAAGGTGTTATTCAGCGTGCTTGTGAGAAGGAGGGACAGAGTGTTGTTATTCTAGTGGACGAGTATGATAAGCCTATGTTGCAGGCAATCGGTAATGATGAGCTCCAAAAGAGTTTTCGTGATACATTGAAGGCTTTCTATGGAGCTTTAAAAAGCAAGGATGGCTGCATTAAATTCGGTATGCTTACGGGAGTGACAAAATTCGGAAAGGTGAGCGTGTTTAGTGACCTGAATAACCTGGAGGATATATCTATGCGTCAACAATATATCGAAATCTGTGGGATAAGCGATCAGGAGTTGCATGAGAACTTTAAAACCGAACTGCATGAATTTGCTGATGAACAAGGATTGACGTATGATGAAATACATACTGAAATGCGCGAAAGATATGATGGTTATCACTTTACTTATAATTCTGCAGGCATGTACAATCCATTTAGCGTCCTTAATACTCTTAAATATAATGTATTTGGCAACTATTGGTTTGAAACGGGCACACCTACATATTTAGTTGAATTACTGAAAAAACACCATTACGATCTTTATCGGATGGCACATGAAGAAACCAGTGCTGACGTACTGAACAGTATTGATTCTACCTCCGACAATCCAATTCCTGTGATTTATCAGAGTGGTTATCTGACTATTAAAGGTTATAATCGCGAATTTGAAACATATCGTTTGGGATTTCCGAATCGTGAGGTGGAGGAAGGCTTTGTGAAATATCTCATGCCTTTTTATACCAATACAAATGCAGTCGAATCACCCTTTGAGATTCAGAAGTTTGTCCATGAAGTTCGTTCCGGAGATTATGACTCTTTTTTCCGGCGCCTTCAAAGTTTCTTTGCCGACACCCCTTATGAACTGGTTCGTGACTTAGAATTGCATTATCAAAATGTGCTCTTTATTGTATTCAAATTAGTCGGTTTTTATGTAAAGGCTGAATATCACACAAGTCAGGGGCGTGTCGACCTTGTATTGCAGACAGATAAATTTATCTATGTCATGGAATTCAAGCTGGAAGGTACAGCTGAAGAAGCTTTGCGACAGATCAATGAGAAGCATTACGCGAAACCTTTTGAGAGTGACGAGCGCCGACTTTTCAAAATAGGAGTGAATTTCAGTGCTGAGACAAGAAACATTGAAAAGTGGGTGGCAGAGCAAGATTTGAATCATACACAACTTCAATAAATATAATTTTGGCGAAAATTTCAAGAGAACAAATAGATGTTACATATTAATAATGCCTGTATTGCTTTTGGTACGGAAGTGCTTTTCTCCGGTTTCAGTATGAAGTTGGAAAGGGGAGAAACGGCTTGCATTGTCGGTCAATCCGGTTGTGGAAAGACTTCGTTGCTGAATGCGGTAATGGGGTTTGTGCCTTTGAAAGAAGGATCTATACAGGTAGGGGAAACATTGCTTGATATATCGACTATCGATAGTGTCCGCAGACAGATTGCATGGATTCCTCAAGAATTGGCACTACCTTTTGAATGGGTCAAAGAGATGGTGGCTCTCCCGTTCGGATTGAAAGTGAATCGTTCTGTTCCTTTTTCGGAAGAAAGACTTTTCACTTGTTTCGATGAATTGGGGCTGGAACACGAATTATATACAAAGAGGGTGAATGAAGTATCGGGTGGTCAACGCCAACGTATTATGTTGGCTGTGGCTGCAATGCTCAACAAACCTCTCATTATCATAGATGAACCGACTTCTGCTTTGGATGCCGGATCGACCGGTAAAGTCCTGTCTTTTTTCCGGCGACAGGCGGAAAGGGGAACGGCTGTGTTAGCCGTATCACATGATAAGGACTTTGCTTCGGGTTGTCATTATTTAATAGAACTGTAATTAATTGAACTGTAACGCAAATCGGATAGAATTGTTAAGAATATATTGTGGGAACGATTGATATATCATATTATAATCTCTTTATAGGGCTGCTATTGCTTGCCATTCCGTTTTTTTACCTTTGGAAATTTAAAACGGGATTGCTAAAACCTGCCGTGATTGGTACATTACGGATGATTATCCAGCTGTTCTTTATCGGCGTGTATCTGAAATATCTCTTTTTATGGAACAATCCCTGGATTAATTTTCTTTGGGTGATAATTATGGTATTCGTGGCCGGGCAGACCGCATTGGTACGTACCCAGTTGAAACG
>DXOJ01000581.1 GCA_019412865.1 Bacteroides sp.
GTTTATTGGGCGGATTGTTTATAGCCCTTATTTCTAATGCTCAGGAAGATTTATGGTCAACACCGCTGACTGCCCCTCAAGTATGTTCCCCTCAGGTGGCAGAGATGCTTCGTTTTGACAAAACTGTTTCCTGCCTTAATTCGGGGAAGGTAGATTTGAGCATTCCTGTGATTGATTTTCAAGATCCGGATTTTGATTTAGATATGTCTCTCAGTTATAATTCGGGAGGTTTCAAACCATCCGAACCGGATAACTTTGTGGGAAGAGACTGGAGTTTGGTGACAGGCGGCGTTATATATCGAGAGGTGAAAGGAATTCCAGACGATATTGCTGTTGAAAACGGAGATATGCAATCTCATCCTTTATTGAAAGGTTTTTTGTTCCATTCTGGTTTGAACACATCCAATGAAAATTTTATTTCTACATTAGAGAAACAGCCGGAAAAATTGTTATGGAGAACTATTGACGGAAAGTCGACACTTTTTGCTTCTGACTATTATTCTTTTCCTTCATTTGCAGGAACAGGCGTCGAAGCATCCTCGGACATCTATCATTATCGTTTTGGAAAATATTCGGGACAATTCATTATTAATTTCGACCGAAGTGTCAGCGTATTGGCTCATAATGGTGGGCATATAAGTGTCGATTTGAGTGATTATCATGCCGACATGGATACAGGCTACCGTTATTCGGTATTGAAGATTACCACAGATGATGGATATGTCTATTGTTTTGGTGGTACGTATGCTGCAATGGAGTATACAGCACTATCGTGGGAAAATGTTTTCGGACAGTCGAACGTACAAGCCTCCAATTCGATTTCCTCTTCGGCATTTTTGCAGGATAGAACCCCCGAAGTTTCCGCCTTTTGTCTTTCACGTATTGTTGCCCCCAATGGCAGGGAGCTGATTGTTAGATATGTAGACAGGGTTCCTTCTGAATATCACGACGATCCGAAAGCGTTGATTCTGTCTCCTTTTCGATATGAAGAACTGTTGAAATATCGCATCAACGAATGTTACCAACTTAGTGCTTCACCGATTGCGCGTGCTCCTAAGAGGGAAGCCGACAGGAGCTACACCCTGACAAAAATCGCATTAATAGAATCTATAGAAACGGATGACAAAATCGTGAAATTTTATTATTCGTATCCAGGAATGAATGAATTGTTTCCACTTGCAGAAGCCGGGAAGTTTGGGCTGTCTTGTCGCACAAGACTCGACTCGCTGTCACTCTTTGCCGCAGACAGCAGTCTTGTGGAAAGTTGTCGGCTGACCTACTTTCAGAATCATAAATATTCTTTCCTTTCCGAAGTCTTTCATTCCCGTCTCGGAAAGTATTCGTTTGAATATTCATCTGTCGAATTACCCAATCCGCTGACTATCAATGTAGATTATTGGAAGTATTGGAGAGGTAATGAGGTCAATGAATATTTGATGCCCGAGCTGGAACATATATGGCCGACCAATGATATATGTGTAATAACAAAAGATCGTGAACCAACCGGCAAGCAATATGAGGCAGGGTTATTACAGGCTGTTTATTTTCCAACTGGTGGAAAAGCGGGTTTCGAATATGAGCCACATACTTATGGCAGCTATGTAGACAGACAGAACGGTTGCAACTATCAACCGGATCTTTGCCTGATGAGTAAGGATGAGATGGCAGGAGGTGCCCGTATTAAGAAGATTTCACTTTATGACGGCAAAGCATTGGTGAAAGAAACGCGCTACTTGTATTGGCAAGACAGAAATCAAAAGAAAAGCAGTGGTATTTTGATGTATAAGCCTCATTATGGTGTTCCTCGGCATAGCAAAGTATTGGGAGAAGAAGATAGCTACATAACGACTTTTAAGTATTTTAGCGAAGGATTTAATATTGTAGACCGGACATCGGAACACATCGCTTATTCTACTGTCATTGAATGCGAATCTGGACAATACACAAAGTGGGATTCTGTTTTTTATCTATGTGTGGCTCCTCTTGATGGACTCAGAAAACGGCAATTTCAACTGAATGTAGGTTGTTTGGAAGAGAAAGAAAAAGGGGCTACTTATACTATTCGAGGATATTCGGGCACTGAAATTATTATCAGTCGGGGAGGTCGTGTTTTTAAAGAGTACTGTTTTGATGACGAGTCGTCAAATAAAGACATTACATTCGACCTGTCCGAGTTGCCTATAGGGAATTATCATGTGCAGCTTAAAGCGGAGCCGATGAAGTATGTCGGTATACGGGTGAATTATCCAGAGGTTATAGAAATCACTGGTGCCTGTAAGATTACCCATTTTACTGATTATGCCTCACATCCTGATGTGCCCAGAGAGATCACTTTCGCCAACAACAGTATGTTGGAAAGTTTTGTCATAAAAGTGTTGGACGAACAATACGTGAGGAACTATCAGACAGATCCCATACGGTATGCGTACGCCCGTGGGAAAATATTGACAGAATATGATTATAATTCATCGGGAAGGCTGGTCAAAACGGTCCGCAATAAATATGATTTCTCAAATTCGGATTTCGCGACTTACGTGATGCAGTCTGCTTCTTATGTAGGGACCCAGTTTGGCGTATATTATCAGATAGCTCGTATGCCTCTTGGTGCTTGTGTTCTGACGGAGCAAACAATCAGCGAATGGGATGGAAACACACAACTGGAAACTAGTCAAACAAATACGTACGATGCCATGGGATACTTGAAGGAAACGAAAACTACTACTTCCGAAGGTGGAATTAATATAAAGAAATATTTATATGCTTTTGAGCAGACAGATGATGAAGTCTATGAAGAGATGCGAAAAAGAAATATGTATGGATATGTTATTAGTGAATCCGTAAGTACGTTTACTCCGGAAGGTATGGAAAGAGACCGCGAAGCAGTTTTCCGTATGTTTTCTCTCTCCAGTAACAAACAAGGTGAAGCCAATATCCCTGTAGTTTCTTCCATCTATTGCTCGACTGGGAGCTTGACACCCGAGTTACGCAGAGAATACCTCCGCTACGACGGTTATGGAAATCCAGTTTATCTCTGTAATGACCGTTCACGTCATACGGTTTATATTTGGGGATATCGGGGCAAGCATTTGATAGCGCAAATAGATAATGCCACTTATGAGGAGGTTAAACAAGCATTGGGAAATATTCTGCCGGAGTCGTTCTCTCTGCAGGAAGCACCGGATATGACGTCCATAGACAACCTTAGGAGCAGCCTTTCCGAAGCGCACGTGTCTACCTATACTTATACACCACTCATTGGCATGATTTCGGCAACTACACCGGATGGTCGTACTACATACTACGAATATGATGCAGCTGGACGATTGCAGGAGCAATATTTATTGGAAGGTGGAGAGAGGAAAATTCTTGAACACACGGAATACCATTATGTACGCTTTTAAACAAGGAATGAAAAATGAAAAGAATCGTTAGCATATTATTATTTGAACTGTGCTGCTTGTTATGGGCAGGAACAGGATGGAGCCAACAGTTTGATGACAGCTTTCCAGTAGTCGGGCCTCCTAACGAGGGACGCCACAAGGCCGATGCCATTGATTTAGGCAAACCGGACTCGACGTTTTATTTCGTAGATGCACGTGACAGCCGCGAATACTCCAATGACGCGGGAGGAAGGGCGTGTGACATTTATTATAAATTAGAAGTGGAGCGTCCGATGGATATCATTATCCATAATTTCCGTTCGAAGATACAGGCGACACGAACTCATCTTTATAAAATCCGGGAGCTTGAGGACTACGAAATTCCCGAGGGTGAGTTGTGCCCTGAGATAGCTTGTTCGGATGAAGTGAACTTGGATATGGTGGATGAACTTTGTTCACGCTATATCGATGAAATGCCCGAATTTAGGTATGGTGGGAATAACAGGGGACTTTTGTGTATGAAAAGATTGGAAAAGGGTACGTATTATGTCATGTCCGAAGGTGACGAATACTATTGTATTGATTCTGATTGCAATGGAATCATTGTTACTACCATACGTGGATTTGCTGCCGAAGGAAATCATTCCGATTATCCGATTTTTGCCGGAATATATGGGCAGGATTTCAATTATGAAGACGATAGGGATCCTTGGTATTACTATTCGGAACGGGGAAATAAGACGATTGTGCATTATGCTTTTACCTTGCGGCACGCGATGGATATCACCATATCACAGAAATGGAGTGATTCGATTGGGGGAAAAGTCTTTTTGGAAAGCGACAAAATCTCGGTTGAATTTTATGAAGATACACTGTCTCTGCAACTTCTTCCCGGAAATTACCAAATCGAATTGAACAGCAACAGTTTTAGTGCTCCGTGTCTTTGTATTTCCGGTCGTATGTCCGATTATAGTGAACCTTGGGAAAATCTGCCTCCTGGTCTGACCGAAACTTGCAATTATATCTATTCGATACGACCTACTATTGAAACCTCTTCTGTTGCGGAAATGGCGTCTGGACAGGCGATTTATACTGTCCGCTATTTTGATGGTTTAGGACGTCCTTCGCAAGTGGTGGACAGGGGATCTTCTCCTTTACAGAAAGATATACTACGGTTTCAGGAGTATGATCTCCAAGGGAGGGAAGCCCGAAAATGGTTGCCGGTAGTTTCCACTGGTGATGGCGGATACGTAGCGAAGGATTACTTTACCCACTTCTCCCGTTCTTTTTATTCTGGAGATTCCTGTGCCTACAGTTATCCCGTGTATGAAGATTCTCCTTTGAATCGCGTTACGGAGCATTACGGTGAAGGTGGCGAATGGCACGAAAAAGGAAAATCCGTAAAGACAGATTATCGCCTGAATATGTTGGAAGATAGTTTGCTGAATTGTCTCCGTTTTCGGATAACCGAGGTTTCCGATACGCTGTTTGCTATTGATAATTGTGGCAACTATGAACCAGGGGCATTACATGTGGAATGCAAAAGTGATGAAGACGGAAATGTCTCCTGTTTTTTCACTGACCATGCGGGGCAGACGGTATTGCGGCGTGAGCTTCCGGGCAATAGTGTTCCGTCAACTTATTGCGACACTTATTTTATCTACGATGGCAACGGTCATCTTCAGGCGGTACTTCCTCCGGCAGCGATTGACAAAATGCAGGCTACCGGCAGTTATTCAAGTGCTTGCCTTGAGCAGTATGCCTATTTCTATCGATACGATCGTCGTAATCGTTGCATTGCCAAGAAACTTCCCGGTTCCAGATGGGAATATTTCGTCTACGATGATGCCGACCATTTGATTCTTTCACAGGATGGCAACTTGCGTCTGTGTGGCGAATGGAAGTTTTCGCTTTCTGATGCTATGGGACGTGTTGTTTTGACAGGTGTTTGTCGGAACGAAGTGGCTGATGTCTCCACTTTCCTGTGTGGAGTGGTGGCGGAGGCAGTATATTCGCCCTACAATACGGATACAACATTCGGCGGCTATTCCATTCATGGAGTGACATTATCCTCTCCTGTGTTGCATTCGGTTTACTATTATGACGGTTATGCTTTCCTTGGTCAAAACGGTTTTCCGTTTTATGCGTATGATGAAAGCTTAGAGGTGGAAGGATATGGGGCATGGTATGGTGATTCTTGTAGTGTTTACTCCCACAAAGGGTTGCAAACCGGTAGCATCAGTTTCCCGTTGGAAGCCCATGCACCGGCGTTATACTCGGTTTCTTACTATGACAAGTACCGTCGCTGCATACAGACTCATAGCTCACATTTGCTGGACGGATGCGATAGTGAATACCTTTCTTATGATTTTGCAGGCAAACTGTTGAAACGTCTTCATTTGCAGACAGCATCAGGGGCTGCTCCCCAGAGTGAATTGTACACGTATCGTTACGACCATGCGGGACGCCTGCTCGAAACAAGGCACCGCCTGAATGACGGTTTGGAAGTGTCCCTTTCGGAATGTTGCTATGATGCCATCGGCCGTTTGGTGTTCGATAAGAAACATGCGAATGATCTCTTGCAGACTGAATATTTGTATAACGTTCGTTCGTGGCCGAAGTCGGTGAGCAGTCCTTTGTTCAATCAGACACTGTACTACATGGATGGCGCTGGCACTCCTTGTTACAACGGAAACGTCAGCAGCATGACGTGGGGGACGGGCTCTTCTCCTATTCGTGGTTACAAATTTACTTATGATGGCTTATCCCGCATGACAGATGCTGTTTATGGTGAAGGAAATGCTCTGACGCAGCACCCGAACCGTTTCAATGAGCAAGTGTCTGGATATGATAAAATGGGGAATATTTTAGGTTTGTTTCGCTACGGACAAACCTCCACGGGTGGTTACGGGTTGGTTGACAACCTGAATTTTGTATACGATGGTAATCAGTTGCAATCGGTGTATGACAATGCGATTCTATCTGCTGCTGCCACCGGAATGGAGTTTGTGGACGGAATAGATTTACCTATAGAGTATACTTATGATGCAAATGGCAATTTAACTAAAGATTTGAATAAGAAAATAGTTGATATTCAATATAATTGTTTAAATTTGCCTACTTGTGTAATGTTTGCGAATGGTAACAGTATTTCTTATCTTTATGATGCGAATGGTACGAAACTCCGTACTACACATGTAATAGGAAATGATACTACCATAACAGATTATTGCGGCAATGTGGTCTATGAAAATGGAGTTCCCAAGACGTTGTTGACAGAAGCTGGGTTCGTCTCCTTGAATGACAGAATATATCATTATTATCTGAAAGACCATCAAGGAAATAATCGTGTGGTCGCAGACCAAAACGGTACTATTGAGGAAGTGAATCATTATTATCCATTTGGCAGTATATTTACTTCTGCGTCATCTGTTCAGTCTTATAAGTACAATGGGAAGGAGTTGGATAGAAACGATGGGCTTGATTGGTATGATTATGGGGCGAGACAGTATGCCCCGGCGATTGGAAGGTGGAATGCGGTGGATCCATCAAGTGAGAAGCATTACAATTGGAGTCCATATAGCTACTGTAAGAATAATCCAGTGTTGAGAGTAGATATTGATGGAAAAGATGATTATACAGTAAACAGTGCAGGTAGGCTTTTCAAAACTGTTGTAGAGGGTTCTACTGATGATAGATTGATGAGCACTAGATCAGGTGTTAAACCGATAACTGTGAATGATAAAAAAATACTTTCTGGAATGTATAATATGCAAGATGGTAAATCAGGAGGCCTTGAAACTTATAATTCAACATCAAACCTTGAGGATGCAGCCACAGTTTTCAAATTTGGAGCTGACAACACTTCTGTTGAATGGAAATTGGATATATATAATGATAAGGGAGATAAAACGGCTATTATCGGAACTTCGGGTAGAGAAGATAGTGTATTCTCTGATAAACAGAGTGAATTGAATGTAAAAGGAGATAAAGTGATAGATATGCATTCACATCCATATAATGCCCATGCTTCTGGCCAGGACATGAAAAATTTGAAAATAAAGACAGGTGCTGTCTATCATAGGGATAGTAAAGTATTATTCTTCTACAATAGTGAAAATCCACGTATTGGTAATAATGAATATAAAATAGATACGAGTAAAACGTTGTTAGATAAGTTAAATGATAAATTTATGAAGTAATGAGAACTACGTTTCTAAATTTGATATTATTATTTGTTATAGTAGGCTGTAAACAGCCTACTATAAACAAAGTTCAGCAAGCGGTGGAAGCGCAAGCCAAATTACTTGTGGATAGTGGCTTGATTGCTAATGAATATGTAGTATTATATGAGTTGGCTATTAATGATTCCAATCATATATACAGTATTCAAGCAGCTGATTGTCCGGCAGATTTAAAATTTGAATATCCTTCAAAGATCATTAAGCACAAGGATAAGTATCTCTGTTTTATAGAATTGGATGAGGCACCGATGTCTGTAAAGGAAATGATAGAGGCGTCTGGTTATTCGGGCAATCTTGTGGTAGAAGGAGGCGGGGGAAAGCGTTGGCTTTTGGTTGTTTCCAAACTTGGAGAAAAGAAAATATTAATAGATACTTCGTTGCTTAGGGGATGGGACACATATTTTAATATTACGGAATTGTGGCCCTATTTTTCGGGATATGTGAAAGGATGCCCAGTACAGATGGGGATTATGTCTCATGATGTTGAGGTGAGCGATTCCTATTTAAGTTGTAATGTGGATAGTATAAAACGGAATTTACTTTGGAATGAAAACCAGAATACTACAATGATAAAGAACGTATATGGACAAATGTATCTGAAAAACAATACAGATTCCATTGTTTACTTGTCGTCAAGTACTAAAAAACATTATGCTGTTGTAGATGGTCAGGATAGCCTTTATTTGTCACTTGGTGATTCTTTGCCCATTATTTTGGGACCGAATGAAAAAAAAAAATTAGAATATAAAAGCCTGCCTCATCAAGATGAGTTCTTTAGAAATCTTACGTTGAAAGAAGATCCTTGGGAATATTTCTATAATCTATTTTGCAGATCAACATACAGCCTTATAAATGTAAATGGGAAAGATTCCCAAACAAAAGTGATGTTTCATGATATTGATAATTATGGATTTAATGTTTCTATGACGTCTCCTAGTCTTCAATTTCAGATATTAAACCATGGTATATACGATAAGAAGTATGGGGAAATGTCGAGATTCAGATTTTGGTCTGATAAATGGGGGGCTATGAATAATGCTGACAAGCAGAGGCTATCAGATGATGCAGATGAAAGATTTCAAAGAAACATGAATCTGGTAAAGGATAATAGTAAGTAAGCGAATCTACATGTCTATGTGTCTTACCCATGGTATAAGTTGACTAGAAAACAGCCAATTTGTATCAGGGTATTTTATATTTTCTGATTTGAATGATTTTTAGGGTTGTATAATATTCTTCGGAATTTAATATTCGAGAGTATGCAATTTGAAGTTTGTTAGTAAAGAAAAATAGGAACTATCTAAAAT
>DXOJ01000582.1 GCA_019412865.1 Bacteroides sp.
GTTCAACCAAGTGAAAGGACAGCCTTTCGTTACGAGAGAATTGATAGATGCATTCACTAAATTATTGGAGGAATAAAAGATGAGCGATAAAGTATATACCGTACAAGATTATAAATCAGGCCAACCTCGCTGGTGTCCGGGATGCGGTGACCACGCTTTCCTGAACTCACTGCACAAAGCTATGGCCGAACTGGGAGTAGCTCCGCACAATATTGCCGTCATTTCCGGTATCGGTTGTTCTTCCCGCCTGCCTTACTACGTAAATACGTATGGGTTCCACACTATTCACGGACGTGCCGCTGCTGTTGCAACAGGAGCAAAAGTAGCCAATCCAAATTTGACTATCTGGCAGATTTCCGGTGACGGTGACGGTTTGGCAATCGGTGGTAATCACTTCATCCATGCCGTTCGCCGCAACATTGACTTGAACATGATTCTGTTGAACAACCGTATCTATGGTTTGACAAAGGGACAATATTCACCGACTTCAGAACGCGGATTCGTCAGCAAATCATCTCCTTACGGAACAGTGGAAGACCCGTTCCATCCGGCAGAGCTGGCTTTCGGTGCCCGCGGACGTTTCTTCGCACGTTGTATTGCAGTAGATGGTGCCGCTTCCGTAGAAGTGTTGAAAGCAGCAGCCAACCATAAAGGTGCTTCTGTTGTAGAAGTTCTGCAAAACTGCGTGATCTTCAACGACGGAACTCACGCCAGTGTTGCTACCAAAGAAGGACGCGCTAAGAACGCTATCTACCTGGAACATGGCAAACCGATGTTATTTGGTGAAAATAAGGAATTCGGATTGATGCAGGAAGGCTTCGGGCTGAAAGTAGTGAAACTTGGTGAGAACGGTGTCACAGAAAAAGATATCCTTATCCACGACGCACACTGCCAGGACAATACGCTTCAATTGAAACTGGCTTTGATGGAAGGTCCTGACTTCCCGATTGCACTCGGTGTAATCCGTGATGTAGATGCTCCAACTTACAATGATGCTGTCGCTGAACAAATCGAAGAAATCAAAGGCAAGAAAAAATATCATAATTTTCAGGAGCTGCTAATGACTAATGATACTTGGGAAGTGAAGTAATTCACTGCTCATCAATAATATAAGAGCTGGAGGAAGGATAAAACATCCCTTTCTCCAGCTTTCATTATAAATACACCTCAAGTTTGTTTAAAGGTCATCTTCAGTCATCCCACAGCATACTGGGCGTCACCCCACAAGCCGTGGTTTGTTTCATGCCATGAAACCATTTGTTTCTCACCGAGAAACGAAATGTTTCAAACAGGGAAACTATTAGTTTCAAAGGTTGAAACAAAGTGTTTCCCTATAAGAAAGCATACTTTTGTTAAAATCTAGTGTATAACCACCTTCTATACAAAGGTTACGACATTAAGGTTGGCTATTACGGAGATAAGGAAATTGATTTTATCGGAGAGAAGAATGGAGAAAAACTATATATACAGGTCGCTTTAAAAATAGATGGCGACACAGCAGAAAGAGAATTTGGAAACTTACTAAAGATACAGGACAACTATCCCAAAATAGTGTTAACAGAAGATACATTCAGCGGAAACAGCTACGAGGGTATACGCCATTGTCCTATACGCCAGTTCTTAATGGAGTAAACCATACAATATACGAAAAATAAATGCAGTACACCATCGGGTTGCCACGAGCAATCAAATCGCCTTTGGTGTGCTGCATTTACATTTGAATCAAGTCATCTATAATACCGTGGATTCTGCTGCAAGACGGGCGGCAATGTCCATTGTTAGTTAGTAATAGACAGCTCGGTTACCTTATACGGATGTTTTACTGCTGCATGAGCAGCTTTCTGGGCAACAGCTTTCCTCGCCTCATCCAACCCTTCCGGGGCATAAGGATTCCCGACTACACTGTGTTTGAAGATGCGTTCGAACCAGGTACAGGCAGCGGTATAACGTCCAATCTTCACATCCAGATGATAGCCGTCCCTGTTCAGATGGTCGCCGATAAAAGAAGTACGGGCATTCTGTATGGCAGTGCCCGAAGGGATGACAATCTTTATCTTATTCACCTTAGCCGCCTTCTTCACTGCATCGGCAATAGCCTGATACATGGTCAGTTGATTGCAGTTGTAGTTTTTAAATCCACTATGCTTGGAAGTAGACGCGTACGCCCAGGTTTGGTGCAACATCAACTTTGTTTTCTTTGGAAGGCGTGCTTTTACATATTCTATAAGTTCCGGCAGAGAGGCTTCATACGTCTCATACATTCCCGAAAAAGGACTTGCCTGTTGCAGGCTGACGTAATCCCAGGCTTCATCTGCCAGCACCGCTTCCAAAGACATCTTGCCTTTTTCCCGTTTCTTTCCATCCGTACCGATTTTCCGGTAGGCATAGGCAGGAGCATTGTCACGGGCATTTTTCACATGACGTTCCAGGGAACAGCCGCCAATAAACATATTGCCGATTATGGTTGAAATGCCTTCGGCTTCGGCAAGTTCATGCAGATATTGCTCCACGGCATCTTGGGAGAAGCTGTTGCCGATGGCAAGTATCCTGACCGTTTTTTGCTGCGCATACACTCCTCCGGCAAGAAGGAGCAGTATGCACATACAAATCACTACAATCTTATATTGCTTCATCACATTCAAATATAACTAAACTTATCGGTTATTTCTCTTTTTCATGTAATAATCTCTCATCAGATACCACGCTTTCTTACGCATACCTTGGTCGGATATGAGCCCTTTACGGTTCCAGCCATCCTGATTGGTGGGGTGGAAACGGAATGGGGAACGGAAGTCGAACAGAATCCAGGGAGATACGCCACGCAGGTTCGGGATATTGTCGAACATACGGATATTATCCCTATACAGACGTGCCTGGTATTCCTCACTCCAAGAACTGACTACATTCTCATCACCGGACTGACCGTACAATGCTTCGCCGCCAAATTCCGAGATAATCAACGGTTTGTCCGTCACTACTTCCCATATAGCGTCTTTCGGTTCCACAGGCCACGGATGATACCAGCCCATATATTTATTGATAGCTACGACGTCCAGTTGGGAAGTAAAAGAATCTTCCATTACAAAACGCTGTTTTTCGCTATTGAAGTGCACAAGGTCGAAAGCGGCAACATACAGGCGGGTAGTGTCCAGTTGCTTTCCCGTTTCGAGCAGGGAAGTAAGGAATTCATTCCGTTCTTTGGAAGGCTGTGTTTCATTGGCGATACCCCAATAACCTACCGCGCAGCGGTTCTGATCACGCTTAATCATTTCAGAAAGCATCCTCTGCGCTTTCTTACGGGTATCATTGTCTGTAAAGTCAATGCCTTGCCAAATGGGAATCTCCTGCCAGAGAAGGAAGCCCATCTTTTCCGCCAGGCGTACCGTGTACTCATTCTGCGGATAATGAGCCAGGCGAATCATGTTCACGCCAAGCGCTTTCGCTTCATTCAGCAACATGGCCGCATCGGCTTCCGAGAAAGCACGTCCCATACGTTGCGGGATTTCTTCGTGAAAAGAGATACAGCACATAAATGTCGGCTTCCCGTTCAGGTAAATATCAGTTCCTTTCACGGTGATATTGCGGAAGCCGATTTGCTCTTCCACACGGTCGGCACTTGAAGATACAGTCACGCCATAGAGTTTCGGTTCTTCCGGCGACCAGCGTTGCAGCCTCTTCGCATTCAATACGGTTTCCGCCCTTCCTTCTGCGTCGGTGGTGAGCTCCGCGTTGATTTTGAGTCCGGGGATGGCAACTGTTACTTTCTCACCAGCCTTTTTATCTGAAAGATGCACGCGCGCGATGATGCGGTCTGGAGTGTTTTTATCCAATTGGATGAAATAATCTTTTATAAATGTCCGGGGAGTTTTCACCAGCAATACATCTCTTGTGATGCCGCCATAGTTCCACCAGTCGAATGCCATAGCGGGAATGGCGTCTTTGGTACGGCGGTTGTTCACTTCTACCGCCAGGAAGTTGTCACCGTCTTTCAACAGGTCTGTCACTTCCACTTGGAAAGGAGTAAAACCGCCTTCGTGCTCTGCTATCTCTTTTCCGTTCAGGTAGACTTTGCTACGATAGCTGACAGCACCGAAATAAAGGAACTGGCGTTTGTCTGCCAAGCGTTTGGCATCAAAGTGACGGGCATACCATACAGTGCCTTCGTAATACTTCAATTCGGGTGATTGAGAGTTCCAGTCTCCCGGAACATTAAGACGCAACCCGCCTTCAAACGCATATTCGTAGAAATCAATATTTCCTTCCGGTTGCCGGTTCTCATAGATTTTCATCCGTTGCCCCTGGTCGTACAGGTCGATGATAGCATTCCATTTACCATTCAGCGAATGGATGTTGCGACCATATACATTCGTTATCAGCTCCTGTGCCGCAACGCTTCCAGCAAAAACGATTAGCAACAATAGACATAGACTTAATTTCTCACCTGTTTTCATTTAAGTATGTTGTTATAATTAGTGTATATAATAAGTTCAGGCACGGATTATACGGATTTCATGGTTTTTAGAATAGAATAGGTAAAACAACAGTGTTAATCCGTGTAATCCGTGCTATTTCGATTTATTTTTCAGGAAATTCATTACCCAGTTCCAGGCTGCGCTCCACTGTTCGGCATAGGCATAATGAGCGGTCGTCTCAGCTACAAACAGCTCTTTCGGAGCATTAATCACGTTGTAAGCGGAGTAAGTGGTGGTAGGCGGACAGACCATATCATTATAACCAAAAGTATAGAATCCCGGAACTTTGACCTGTCGGGCAAAGTTCACCACATCAAAATACTGAACGGTTTTAATCTTTTCCGGTGTCCGGTTCTTCTCATCCTTCAACATATGCGGCCAACCGCCTGCACGACCGTGGGTATAACCCGCCATATCACACAAGGCTGGATAGAAAGAAACCAATCCCTTGACACGATCATCGAGTCCGGCAATCACAATGGAAAGCGCACCGCCCTGGCTTCCTCCAAAGGTCGCCAAATTACCATTGAATTCGGGAAGTGTGTAAATGAAATCAATGGCTCTCACACAGCCTGTATAAACCCGTTTGTAATAGTACTTGTCCCGATTGTCCATATTGAACGAGTGGTAATTCTTCAAAGCACCGTTATAAAGCCGGTGATACACATCTCCCGTCAGGTTGACCGGAATGCCGTGGATACCGATTTCCAGAATGATAAAACCTTTTCCGGCACGTTCGGCTTCTCCGTTATAGGCACGGATACCTGCACCCGGCACTTTCAGAATCGCCGGATATTTCCCGGAAGCCTTCGGAACACAAAGGATGCCGTACATACGGGACGCATAGTCATTGTTCGCGAAGGAGACATGATATACGTTCACCTTATCTGTACACCTTTCCGGCAGTAAAGTCATTATCGGTTCCAGTGCCCACTTTTCTGCGGCTTCTTTGGTGCTTTTCCAAAATTCCAGAAAGTCGGCAGGCAACGGAGTGGTCGGTTGCAATTTCTCAGGAGAGAAGCCGACGGTAGCCACGCCTTCATACTCACGCCCTTGGCAAGTGACAAAAGCACGGCAACGCAGGAACCCTTCTTTTTTCATAGTCCCTGCGTTAATTTCAAGCTTTTCATTCTTCAAAGGCTGTTTGCCTGTCTGATGAGGTTTCATCATGTCTTCCGAAATCTCATAGCGCACTTCCAGATTATCCTGCGGGATATTGCATTTCAATACCGCCACTTTGAATTTCACTTTTTCTCCCGGTTTATACAGCCAATTGGTGTGGTCGGGAGTGACCTGCACTTGAACCAGTCTTTCCTGTGGCTGCCCCCATGCAACTATCTGCATGGAGACAAATGCTATCAGGAGAAGAAGAAAACGTACACTTTTTATCATAGTTCCCTATTTTATTTCATTTGTCATTGCTATATTAATATTCCATTTATCAGCTATTAATACCCATTGTCTCAACTATTAATACCTATCCGCCCAACTATTAATACCTGACAACTCAACTATTAACATCCAACAGCAGAGATATTAATGCTCCTCTCCACACATCATAACACTCTGCGAATCAGAAGTTAACACATCATTCGTGATTAGCGTAAAATACAGATAGCCGCCTTTTTATGGTTTTACTTCGTATTGATAGAGTGTGAAAGAGTTCTTGTCATTTAGCTCGAAACTTACTCTACCCTGTGCGCCGACTTTTGCGGCAAACTTTTTGCCACTTCCCATTACAGGGGTAAAAGTAACTTTCTTACCCTCAGGAAGCCAGGTGTCAATAGTCCCCCTGGCTTGCTCATTATCTTCGCGGTAAACTACAAGATAGCCTTGCGTGCCGGAAACAGTCGATTGGAATCCTGTCCACGAGCGTCCCGAAGGTTCTTCACCAATAGGCAGTATGACGCCTTGATGAAACCGGAGTTGCAAAGGTTGGTATTTCTTGAGCAGAGATGCCGTAATATAAGCCTCTTCGGGCAGGTTCGAAGCCTCCATCCAAGCCAACGGCTGTGCCGCCAAGGTGATGGCAAAGAGGTAATCGAAACTGTAACGGGCGGGGGCAAAAGGGTCGGCAGCGTCATACTTGTCGGCATTGCGCCATTTATTAAGGAACTCTATCTGCATCTTCTCCGCCGGTACATAGCGAGACAGCATCCAGAGGTTGCGCAAGGTGCGATAAGGGTAATAGTTGCCCCAATCGGTATAGCGGTTTTCCAGGAAAATATTGCCGTACTCGTTCATATAGTGATACCCGCCGCGACGACCGGCAGTGGCATCGAGGTTGAAAATCACTTCATAGTTGGTTTGCTCCAACACGGTATCAAACAGTCGGCGTAGATTCTGTTCGGCTGTCTTGGTAGGTATCTGCAGACCGTCTATCTTAAAACAGCAGATGCCGTACTTCTTATAAAGTCCGATAATGGCTTGCGCATCTTTTTGCCAATCGGCAAAATCATTCTGTATGCTGGGATTGAACCATAATCCGATGCGAATACCCAATTTCTTGCCTTTCTCTACAATAGGTTTCAGCCCATGAGGGAACTTTGTAGGGTTGGGCGTCCAGTAATCGCCACTTTTCCAGATATCCTTAAAACTACCTCCGGCGGTCTTTGAGTTAGGGCTTTTTCCGCTCTGCCAGCCATCGTCCAGTTGAAAGAGGGTGATCCCCATGCGTGCGGCACGGTCTAGTTCTGCCAGACAGAAAACCTCATCTATTTTGGCATCCTGGCTACGGTCGCCCCAGGTATTGAGCATAATCATCTCATCCTGTGCGGCGGTGTGGTGGCGCAGTTGTTTCTGATAGAGGCGCAGGGCAGTAAGCGCTTCTTGCTCGCCGCCGGTATAGATGCCGGTAACGCATCCATAAACGCGGGTCCAGCTATCCGGCTTTACATCATGAGACGCAATGCCCAGCCCCACTACCATAAAATCACTAAAGTCCGCCACGAAGTCAGAACCCGGATAATGTAATTGGGTACTGCTGCTAGGAGCCTCTTTCAAAAAAAAGAAGCCTTGACGCGTAACTACGTCATGAGCAAAAAGCAAATTACCACGATACGTATTGCGACGGTAAGGAAGCCAGGTACGCCCGGTCACCAGATTGTCGTTCCAATCGGTGTAGTCGAAAAACTCGATTGTGCGGGCACTCCAATGATTGCCGGATAGTTGCAACCTGTCGAGCGTGGGAGTTTTCACCCCCGTAGCCATATCGGCCGTGTGCTCTATATTTTTGCGGTCGGCGTTAGAGCGGTTATCCTCCTTATTCTGATAAAGTTCCACTTGCCCTTTCAGATAGGTGTCGCAAGCAATGGCGGGACAGTCTGCATAAATGCGATAGCGACGCTCTATATTCAGCGAACCGATAGTGCAAGCCACGGTAGCCTGCAGATAACTGGCGTGGATGCCATTCGTCGGTATCTCGTTCACGGTGAATGTAGCATCCGTAGGGATACCTTTCACAATCGAGAAATCGGGTTGTTTGCCCTGTACCGGAATGTTTTTTCCGTGTTGCTTGTCAGTAAGGCTAATAGTAACAAGCGCACCGTTATTCCACAGCATGGCGCGTTCCATATAGTTATTGCCCATACGTAGCGTGTCACCTTTCAGAAAAGCGTAATACTGTTGTCCTCCCCAAAGCGGCAAGGTCCATATTGCCGATAGAAATATCGTGATAATATTTTTTTTGCTCATAGTTTGTCTACGGTTTGATGTAAGCTCCCGGAACTTCCAACAATTTGTTGGGTTCGTTGAAGCGTTGGTTATCGGGCACATCGCGTTTGCCCAGACCCGCTTGCATAAGTTGCTTCAGTTCCGGCAGGTGATGATGATAGATGTCGCGCGGCTCTACACGATGCTTGTGACAGAGTCCGGCTGCCATACCTACTACTTCACCCATCATGCCGGTAGTACGCATCACACGTACCGTACCCAAGGCTACATGGGTGCAGCTCATATTGCGGCCTGCCATAAAGAGGTTGTCCACATTGCGCGAATAGAGACAGCGATAGGGAACGGCATAAGGATGAATCCAACGATGCACCGTAGCCGACTTGAATTCATTGCCGGGAAAGCGGACACTGTTCACGCTGTCGGGGAAGTGAAGGTCGATGCTCCAAGTTGTGGTAAACGAAGCATCCTCGTGCGCCACATTCTTGTCTATATCGTCCTGTGACAGTACGTAGTCGCCCAAGAGACGGCGTGATTCACGTTTGCCTGAAACATACGCCACCCAGTCGAGGGAACGGTTGGCATACTTCTTATGGTCTTTATAGTGATTCTTCAGATAGCTCCAGTTGGAATATATCACCAAAAGTCCATAGTCGCGTACACGTTCAGCTTCGCTGACTTGATTGCGGTTCATACCTGTTTCCCATTTCCACTCGCCCATGGTTACAGGCTCACAGTTTTCAGCGTCAAAGCGCACGCCATATTCAAAATGAGGGAATGAGGTTTTCTTCTTCATATCCTTGCTATACCATTGAATAGAGGCCCCCATCACCAATGAGTCGGGTTGCTCGGGAGCAAGGCTCTCACCATATTCATCGCGGCCTTCACGTCCCATAGCCCAATCGGCACCGGCTAAATAGCCTATGGTAGCATCACCTGTGCAGTCGCTAAAAAGAGGAGCGGTAAGTTCGGTTTGTCCGCCCGTCTCGATATGCTGGATAGTGACTGACGCAATGCGGTCTCCTTGCATCTTCACGGCTACCGCACGCTGAGAGGCATAAAGAGTAATGTTCTTTTCGGCATCTATGAAGTCTTCTTTCTTCTGGTCTTCGTAGTAGTCACCCGGTTGTGCATTGCCGGAACGTTCATGACCGAACTCACGTATCATACGCCCCAATCCCTGATTAGGCCCCATTTCGATGATACCGCCGAGATGTACACGAATCTCCGACGAGTTATTGCCGCCCAATACAGGACGGTCATTCACTAGTGCTACCTTACAACCCAATCGGGCAGCAGATGTGGCAGCACACATTCCGGCTATTCCCCCTCCTACTACCACAAAGTCGTATTGATGAGCGGGCACCGTCTGTTGTTGTCGCAGGCGGGTACGAAGTGCCGCTGTCTCTGCCGTATCCCAGGTAGCGGGTTGCGTGTTCGCATCGGTCGTAAGGTAAATGGCATCGCAACGACCGTCGAAACCGGTGAGGTCTTTCAGCGCAAGGGTGGTAGTCCCTGCTTTCAATACTGTCTTTCCGGCAAATTGCCATTGCCAGGAATTACCTGTATGTCCTAATGTAGCTTTCAGCAATTTGCCGCCTAAAGCCAGGCGGAATTTTCCGGGACCTTCGGCATCGGTCCAAGGTGAAGTCCAGTTGTAAGTACGGGCATATACGTAGTAAGTGCCCGCCTGGGGAATGTTGATTTCTGCCGTAGCATCCGCCACAGGGATGCCCATGCCATGTGCCATGAGATAGGGCGAACCCATCTGATCCATGAACTGCTGGTCGAGCACCCAGCCGCCTCGCTGGCTGAAGCTTTCTGCTTCGATGAGCAGTTCTTCGGCTACAGCCACAAGGCTACAGGCTACGGCTATGCATGTCAGTAAGAGTTTTTTCATCACAGTACAGCGTTTTTATGATTATTGTCTACTATCTTCACAGAGGGAACAGATTATCTCGCCATTTTATAAATTTCATTGCCTGCCATCAAAAAAGCACCAACTCCATAAACCTCCGTCATGTCACGAGTCACTTTCTTCGGGTCGGCACCGATTTGCTGCACATAACCCAGTTTCCCATTCGGTTCCACAGCCGAGACTAATGCATTCCAGCCTTTTATCATTACAGGAAGATAAATTTCCTTATCCAATAAACCTTCGTTTATTCCATAAGCAATGGAATAGACAATGAAAGTAGTGCAACTCGTTTCCGGTGATGGATAAGAGGCTGGATCCAAGAGACTGGCATGCCAGAAACCGTCCGGATGCTGTAATCCGGCAACACGGGTAGCCAGTTTTACAAATAATTCCTCATAGAATTTGCGGTTCTTATCTTTCTTGGGCAGTTCCTTTAATATTTCAACCAGACCACCAAGCACCCAACCGTTGCCACGTCCCCAAAAGACTTTCTTACCATTGGCTTCGCGCTTATCAAAATAACGCCAGTCACGGTAGAACAAGTTTTCTTCTTTATCGAACAGGTAATCATAAGTCGCTTTATACTCACGATTCATAAATTTGATATATTTTTTCTCTCCGGTCAGCATATACAGTTTGGCATATACAGGGGGAGCCATAAAGAGAGCATCACACCAAGTCCAACGTTCCAAGGTCTTTAAGTCTCCCTCCACCAGCTTGAAACTACCTTCGGATGGATGATTGACAATCCATTCCGTACGGGCGAGCGTAGGGATAATCATTGCTTCGTCTTTGTACTTGCGGTATAAATCCAAAAAGGACTGTGATACAGCGATGTCATCAGCATGGTAAAACCGTTTGTCCGGCTGCCAGCAATTCCGTCGGCCTATACGGGTAAGCCACTTATAATATGTATCATCATTGTCTTCTTTTTCAGCCAATTCCGCCCAATCCACCATGCCGACATAAAGAGCACCTTGCGGCCAGTTCAAGTCGTCATGTTCAGGAGCGGGGTGTGGATTGGCAATCTGCCAATCCGCCACCTTTCGCATGATAGACTTTATTTCTGCTTTTTGAAAAGGAATCTCTGTTGCCATTATAAAAACGGAACATAACAGAGACGCTCCCAATAAAAGTGTTTTTTTCATTCTATATTTATTTGTTTATCATTCGGTCATTACAGTTCAACTGTAGCCTTTAAAGGCAATTGACTGGAAGCAGGCCCGACTAAGATCTCAAAGTCTCCTTTTTCCACTACAAAGCGGTGTTGATTCATATCGTAAAAAGAGAATGCATCCTCATCCAACACAACAGAAACCCGCTTCTTCTCCCCTTTCTTCAAGAATACCTTTTCATATCCTTTCAGTTCTTTCAACGGACGGGGAACAGAAGACTGTACATCATGCACATACACTTGTGCCACCTCCGAAGCATCCATCTTACCTGTATTCTCTATATCAAAGCTAATGGTAACCTGATGCTCACCCGTTTTCTCCGCAGCCATATTACTATAAGCGAAAGTAGTATAGGACAAACCGTAGCCAAACGGATAGAAAGGTTCTTTTCCCGAACGGTCGTATCCACGATAACCGACAAAAACACCTTCAGAATAGTCTACACGCTTAATCTCCGCCTTTAAGTTCTCGTAATAACTGCCGTGCACTGGATTATCTTCCCATTTCCGCTCGATAGAAATCGGTAGCTTTCCGCTTGGAGAAATCTTACCGGTCAGGATTTCAGCAATTGCCTGACCGCCTTCCTGCCCCGGATACCAGGCCATAAGAATCGCTTTTGCAGCATCATACCAGTTGGTGAAATCCACACCGCCACCGGCGTTCAGTACAACCACAACATTGGGATGCATAGACGCAATCTTCTTGATAAACAATTCCTGATAGCAAAGCAAGGCAAACGGACGGTCAAAGCCTTCGCCTTCGGTATTACTATTGAAACCTGTACAGAACACAACATTATCCACCTTTGCCAATCCTTGACGAAGTTTCGCCTCATTAAGGCTATAAGCATTAAAACGAATGATGGCCGAAGAAATATTATCAAAGAATTCAATCCGGAAACGGTATTCCTTACCACCCTCAACCGGCAGTTCAACTTCACGGCTAGAGTAGGAATGATTTCCCCAATCTCCCGTAATATGCTTGTCATTCACAAACAGACGATAACCGTCATCACCACCGATATGAAGTTTCAACTGACCGTCAGTTTGTGGCATGTAGCAGGCTGTCCAACGGACAGAGAATCCATCTGTCGGAAAGCCGTCCAAAGGTGCCCCATATCCCCAGTCATAATCAACAGAGGATTCCGTGCGTATTACTTCAGGCTGGCCCGAAAGGGTCTTGTTTTTAAAGTATTCAGCTTTGAAGCCTTTCATCTGACGATTAGCATCAGTATAAAACTCATGGACAATATCTTCATAAATCACATCATCCGTCAATAGTAACAGATTCTTTTTCTTCAATTCCTTCAAGCCTTGAGCCACTGAGACGGTAGAAAAAGGAGTGACAAACCCACTACCGCCACCGGTAGGAATCAAATTTGCATTAGGCCCCATCACGGCTGTCTTTCCTTTCAGCGGGAGCAAGTTTCCTTCATTCTTCAACAGGACTACACCCTCGCGCGCCAGCTCTAAAGCTGTCTGGCGGGAGAAAGGATTATCCTCTGCTATGTTGCTGTCTTTCTGTTCCTTATCCAGCATACCATAAGCAATCAGAGTTTGCAGGATGTGTTGTACTTTCAGGTTGATGGTTTCTTCTGTCACTGTGCCCGCTTTGATAGCAGGCAACAGATTCTCCAAATTCATAAAACGTCCTTTCGGCATTTCGAGGTCAAGTCCGGCGTTAGCAGCGCCTACGGCGGAATATACGGAAGTCCAGTCCGACATCAGAATACCTTTGAAGCCCCAAAGATTGCGCAAGACATCAATATTCAGCCATTTATGTTCGGTGGCATGGACACCGTTCAACAGATTGTAACTGTTCATTACGGCGCCGACATTGGCTTCCTGTACAGCTTTTCGGAAAGCCGGGAAATAGATTTCCTGCAAAGTACGTTCGTCTATGTCAGAGCTGGCATGGTGGCGGCTCCATTCCTGGTTGTTGGCAGCAAAGTGTTTGATTGTAGCAATGACTCCTTCCGATTGTACTCCCAGGATATATTGTTTCGCCGTTTCACCTGTCAAGTAAGGGTCTTCACCGAAGTATTCAAAGTTACGGCCGCACAACGGAGCACGATAGATATTCACGCCCGGACCAAGCAGGATATTAACTCCTCTTGCCTTGGCGTCCTGTCCCAAGCCTTGCCCTAATTTATAAAGTAATTCCCGGTTCCAAGTAGAAGCGGAAAGTATTCCGGAAGGATATAAAGTGCTCTTGGGAGCATGATTACGAATTCCCTGCGGCCCGTCAGCCAACTTGATTTCAGGTATTCCCAAACGGGGGATGGCACGCAGAGAAAAACTGGTATATCCGGAGATATACTCTATTTTCTCTTGCAAAGTCATTTTTGTTACAATGTCCTTCGCACGTTGTTCGGCTTGGGGAGTGATTGTCTGTGCATGGGCTGTGATACCTACCATAAATAAAAACACACCTACGCTTCGTATTAATTTTCTCATTATCGAATTTTACTCTGTTAAGTCTATCTTTACTTTCTGGTCTTTTACCTGGATATAATACTCTCCGATTTCCAAGAATCGTTTGCCGTTCCCGTTAACAAAACCAAAATCGCGTTCCAAGTCAACATCAAAACGGAATACTTTCGTTTCACCAGCCTTGATTAATTGCTTCTCAAAGTGTTTCAACTCTTTCACCGGACGGGTAATAGAACAATAAGGGTCGGAGATAAACCAATGTACCGTTTCCAAGCCATCACGTTTTCCTGTA
Source organism: Bacteroides sp. (assembly GCA_019412865.1). Lineage (GTDB taxonomy): Bacteria > Bacteroidota > Bacteroidia > Bacteroidales > Bacteroidaceae > Bacteroides. The sequence continues at coordinate 13,959 of DXOJ01000582.1, forward strand.
TTCGAAACAGATACTTCTACTGAAAGTTTTCCACCACGTTTGACTGTTGTTACAGAAGGAGTAACAGTGCCATATTTGAATTCTGTATAGCTCAGTCCGTGCCCGAACGAGTATAAGGGCTCACTCGTGATGTCCTTATAGAAGCCCTGATGTCCACGTCCACTCTTGCGACGATTATAATAGATAGGAATCTGCCCAGTTGAATAAGGGAAAGTCATAGCCAGTTTACCGGAAGGGTTGATACGTCCAGACAATATTCCAGCCATTGGAAGCGCACCATTCACACCCGGCTGCCAAATTTCCAATATAGCATCCGAAATCGGTTCCAACCGGTTCAATTCCAACGGGCGTCCGTTCACCAATACCAGTACGATGGGTTTGCCGGCTTTCTTCAGCTCTTTTGCCAGTTCTTCCTGAATTTGAGGCAATGCAATAGAGGAACGAGAAGCATTCTCACCACTCCAAGTCATCATTTCGCCCAGACAAAGAACAACGACATCAGACCAACGGGCTGCTTCTAATGCTTCTTCAAAACCTTTTCGATTATCCCCTTGTGTGCTACAACCTAACGCATAACGCAGTTCAGCTTTTCCCACAAACTCGGTTGCCAGTCCGTTATAGAGCATTGCTACATCCGTATCTTTCCCATGTCCACACCAAGAACCTAACAAGTCCCAGCCATTTTTTGCCATGGGTCCTACTACGGCAATCTTCTTCTTATCTGTCAGAGGCAGTATCCCGTTCTCGTTTTTCAACAATACCATCGACTCTGCTGCAAGCTGGGCTGCGATATCCATACTCTGCGGACGGAAGAAACGTTCTTTCTCATTTGTAACCGGGGTATAAGGGCGTTCAAACAAGCCCAAACGAAATTTCACCCGCAAAACACGACGAACTGATTCATCAACCTGCGCCATCGTTATCTTTCCCTCTTCGACAAGCTCTTTCATATAACGGTCGTAAGCATGAGACATCATATCCATCTCAAGCCCTGCATTGAAAGCATACACTGCAGCTTCTTTTTTGTTAGCTGCCAATCCCTGATTTTTCAATTGTTCGATTGCCCCCCAATCGGAAACTATAAATCCATCATGCCCCCAACGTTCTTTCAATATTTCCGTCATCGTATAGTGATTGGCCGATCCGGGAACTCCGCTGATATCATTAAAAGAGCTCATCAGGGTGGCCGCCCCCGCTTTCACACCCATTTCATAAGGCAGTAGATAGGTATCCCAAAGAGTTTGAGCAGAGATTTCAGTATAAACATAATCACGTCCGGCTTCGGAAGCGCCATAACCGATATAATGTTTCAGACAAGCCGCTATTCGGTCTTCGGCCGACATATCATCTCCTTGATAACCACGCACCGAAGCGGCGGCAAACACTCCATTAGCATATGGATCTTCACCATATCCTTCGGCTACACGTCCCCAACGAGGGTCACGCGCCACATCAATCATCGGCGAGAACGTCCAGTCCACTCCCGACATACGGGCTTCCTGTGCAGTAACGGCACATGCTTTTTCCACCAGTTCAGGATTCCATGAACAAGCCTGTCCCAAAGAAATAGGATATACAGTACGAAATCCGTGAATGGCATCGTAACCAAAAATAATAGGAATACCCAAGCGGGATTCTTCCATAGCCTTCTTTTGCACATTATTACGCAAAGCCGGATTCGTATCGTAGTAAATCAACGAACCGATTTCCGCCGGCACTTTCTTAACCTCTTCTCCTATATTATTCACATTGTTATTCCGCCCCATGGTATATTGGTTTAGTTGCAGAATTTTCTCTTCCAAAGTCATGCGTGACAACAAATCATCAACCCGTTTTTCAATCGGTGCTTTGGCATCCTTATACAAAGGAATACTTTTTTTATCTTTTGCCGAAAGGGCACATGTTACTTCCAACAGGCATAAACCGAAAATTAATACTTTTCTTTTCATTGTGTTTTCGTCGGTTAGTTATTATTTAATCAATCAAATATAGCTTTTTCAGACAGACGTACTGTCTATCATTGTTTTTCATGCAAAGCTCTGCTAATTATCTTTTTTCAGATGTTTATCAGCAAACTGTACATACTGCGTCCAGTCATACAAATTAATGTCATGTTGCCCCGAACGGATATGATAACCAATGGTCCCGGACAACACTGGCTCGTTGACAGCCGGCATCTCCTTCACCGGTAATCCCGGCAGACCGAACAATTCATAAACAGGAGAGGCATAAAGTCCGGAAAGGAACTCTCCTCTAGGATCGGCCCAACAGTCTTCTTCCGCGCTAGCGATATAAACAGGACGAGGAGCTATCAGAGCTATGAGTTCATGCTGATCAACAGGCAGGTTTTCTTCCTTATCGTTATATTGCCAGAAATTCCGACAGAACCAATGTGTAAATTGCCGATTTACAGCCCGCACGGTTTCTCCGACTTTTCTTCTCGATAACGCTGCACCACCACAACCTGAATCATTTGAGATGACCAATGCAAAACGCGGGTCTATCGCTCCGGCCCATAAAGTAGTTTTTCCAAGGCGCGAATGTCCGAAAATTGCTACACGTTTTGCGTCAATGTCTTTGTCTGTCTCAAAATAGTCCATTACACAGCTCATTCCCCATGCCCAAGCAGCCAAAGTTCCCCATTCATCGTCGGCCGGTCGTTTTTGCCCTTTCTTATAAAATAACGGATGAACCCCATTACGGAATGCATCATCAAAGTCCGGATCAATATCTCCACGATAAAAGGTAGCCAGCCCATAACCATGTTTCATCAGCATTTCTACCGGCCATCTGGAAGCAGCATTACCACGTGGAAACATGTATTTTCTGCCATAAGTCAGTAATTTTTCTTCCGACGGCAAAGTAATGCCTTCATCCGGGTGAATGGCATGATTACCCTTAAAGTTTATTCCGAAGAACATGGGTACCGCTCCTTGCCGTTGGTTAGGCAGATAGATAAGTACTGTCATATAATGCTTTTCATCTTTTGTGAGATAAACAGCCACTTCCCGCCGGGTAGCCAAGCCATTCAATGCGTTTTTGTCTTCGGTCAGCACCCGGAAATGTAAATCCTTCGGATGTGCCGGAGCTTTGCCATACATCTGCGTTTCGAAAAGATGAATCAATTCGGGACGACGTTTCTTCACCCATTCTTTTATGGTAACCACTTTTTGCCCGTTGTTTAGGGTCAATACGTCAGGAAGTGTATAAGCCGGAACTTTGCTTTCATCATAATTGACTTTCGCGGCAGGTTCTTTTAATTCAGTTAATTCCGTAATCCGGTCCGGATGCAACACTGCTCCATGGGCGGCTTTTTGAGCCACTTCCCGCTGATCATAATTCATACCTTCCGGATAATACGGGTTTCCTACGACATTGCGCTCGAATATTTTCTCAAACCATGTACAAGCGGCCGTATAACGTCCGATTTTCAAATCGAGATGATAACCGTCACGATTCATGTGGTCACCGACAAATGAAGTACGGGCATTCTGAATAGCTGTACCCGTAGGGATTATCATTTTTATTTTTGTTAGTTTCGATGCCTTATCTACTGCTTTTACAATAGAATGATACATCGTTAGCTGATCCCGCCCATAATTCTTAAATCCGGTATTTGTTGCATTTGCAGCATATGCCCATGTCTGATGCAACATCAATTCCGTTTTCTTAGGAAGACGTACTTTCACATATTCCACCAATTCCGGCAACGATGTCTCATAAGTCTCATACATGCCTGAGAAAGGACTAGCTTGCTGAAGGCTGACATAATCCCACTCTTCATCCGCTAGTACTGTTCCCAACGCCATTTTTTTCTTTTCTATCTTCTTACCGTCCAGACTGATCTTCCGATAGGCATAAGCGGAATCATTACTACGAGCATTCTTTACATGACGTTCCAAAGAACAACCTGCTATATACATATTGCCAATAATCACAGGAATACCTTCCGCATTTGCCAGCTCATACAAATACTGTTCCACCGCATCTTGTGAGAAGCTATTCCCAATAGCCAATATTTTAATAGCCTTTTGCTGCGCACATGCTCCACTCGCAAGAAATGATAGCAACAAAAGCAGAATTACAATCAGAACTTTATTTTGTTTCATTTTTATCTGAATATAGAAGAGAATGAGAACCAATTACTGCACCTGCTTTATAGACAACGCATTTAAATGTCCCTCTGTCGCAGCTCCGCTCAAACCGACAACCTCAATAACAACTTTACCGTCAGCAGTTGGCTCTACATTTTCAAACTTAGTGATATATTCTCCATAAGGAACTTCTTCAAAAGTTGCATACTCTCCCTCATTAGTACCTAACTTCAAACCTGTCCTAATCTCTTTCGGACCGATAGTATTTTTTCCTTTCAGCGTATATTCAGATGTACGGGCCGCCTTGCTACCACCAAAGCGAACAGCCAATATCGTGAAATTATATTTACTTGCAGAACTCAAGCCTGTTACTTCAACTGTTGCCGGTTCAGTATTTCCGGCGTTAGCAACGCCACTTACAATAAGCCCGTCTTTCCATGCCGACATCGGAAATTCCACTTCATCCACAACCATTACTTTATCCGGTTCTCCAGATACTCCATTATAGACAGAAGTAAATCCGCCAGCTACTCTCACACTTACATTCGTAGCATTAGCCTTTGCATCGGACAATAACAATGGAGCAGCACTTACGGAAGAAGTATAATTATTCCATGGAGTAGCGGACGTTATAGTCGAACTACCAAAATCAACATAAATAGGAACAGCCAATAGGTCCGAATCGACACGTTTCTTCAAATCAACTAACTCCGTCACGGTATTCGGGCTCTGTACAGCCATATGAGCTGCTGTTTGAGCAACCTTTATAGTTTTCTCATCCAACCCTTTCGGGGCATATGTATTACCTACCACATTCTTTCCCGTAATCTTCTCAAACCAGACACAAGCAGCAGTATAGCGCCCGTAAGTTGTTTCCAAATGATAGTATCGCGTGGCGTCACCATTGTCAAGACGAGTGAAATTGTCGCCGATAAAGGAAGTACGTCCATTCTGAATAGCAGTTCCAGCAGGAATAATTATACTGATATTCTGGTCGGACGCTGCTTCATTTACTGCATTGACAATAGCACTGTACATTGTCATCTGATCATTATCATAGTTTTTAAAATCAGTATGATTTGAATAAGACGCATAAGCCCACGTCTGATGTAACATCAGTTTCATATATTTGTTAGTGGCACACCCTTTTACATAATTAACCAAATTACTCAAATAAGGCTTGTATGTATCATATTGTCCGGATTTGCCACTCACTTGCTGAAGACTGATATAATCCCATTTGTCATCTTTCAAAGCTGTTTCCAGTGTAGTATTCGCCTTAGTAATCTTGCTCCCGTTCTCAATTTTGCGATAACTATATTTTGCCTGATTACCGTTAGCATTGGCCCAATGAGTTTCCAAAGAGCATCCTCCGATGTACATATTACCGATAATAGCTTCAATGCCTTCCGCTTTCAACAATTCATACAGATATTGCTCGACTGCATCCTGCGAAAAACTGTTGCCAATTGCCAAAATACGAAGCGGAGATTGTTTGACCGTTACAGATATTACTTTAGAAAGCCGTTTAGTCTCTCCTGGAGATTCCACTTTGATGAAAGCCTTTCCTGCTTTCACACCTTCAACCTTTACATTGGTACCATTGTCCTCTATGATTTTCAGTATTTCCGGATCGGAAGATGTCCATATATATTCCAGGTTTTCAGCTTCCGTACTGCTAAAAATTGGATTAATAGCCATTTCATCACCAGTCTCCAAGCTAACAACATCTTCCACAATCATCCAATGATCACCCTTGATAGGATTGTCCACGTCATCGTCAGAACAAGATATAAACGCATTACCTATAAACAGAAATATCAGGAACATGCAAGATTTCCATGCTATGTCACTTTTTAAAAATACATTTTTCATAATACAGAAGTTTTAGCAGTCATACATTTTCTTATAATGAATAAAAAGGATATATAGAATTACCCCGCTCCTCCAATAAGGAGCGGAACAACATACTTCATGTAGATATTTATAACAGGAAAACCGTTATTTAACCGTTATATCCATTAGCTTCACCCAACCGGAGTCTAACAGGTTATTTTTAACTGCCATCCGCAGCCCTATTGTATTATCTTTAGTGGTATCCACAAGACCTACCGCCCACTTATAAGCACCCACGGAAACTCCTTTCAGTGTCAAATCAAAATTATAAGTAGTCGGTTTATTCTTCAACCACGTAGATAAATCTGTCTGGGTATCAACAAATACCTTTTTTACTTCGTTCTTATCGTCCAACAAAGCAAATGCTACTTTATAGCGTTGATTCCATTGCGGAATATTAGTGGGACAATATCCCCATCCCATATTATTCCAACGATGAACGATCGTTATTTTCTCGCCACTCTTAACATCTTTAGGCAATGAAACCATATCAGGATATAAACGATAACCACCTTCGGTAACAAAACGCTGTACAAGTCCGAAACATTTGAACCAAGACATGGTTTCGCTTCCTGCACGAAAATCCATCATATTGACCCGTGCCTCAGCTGATGCGTCGAATTCTCCCTGACGTACATCTTCCGGATGCCCTTCACGATACCCCATAGGATCAAGCCAATAACGATGCTGGCTAACAATCCATCCTCCTTCCATTATGATAGGACGTTTATAGTTCCAACGAGCAGCAAACTGTTTTTCCCAATCCTGATAATAACCGTTCATACCAAAAGCATCATGACGCAAACTATATCCCTTGTTTATAGCACTCTCAAGCAAGCCTTCCGTTTCAGGGTCTAAAGCCCCCCAGCCGGATGTGTTTTCAGCACCAATCAAACGATGATAGTTAATAACTAACGGCACTTTGGTAAAGCATCGGGAATACAAATCTGTAATCCATTCGAAAACCTGCTTCTTTTTTGAATGATCTTCATAAATCATTGTATGTGCTTCACCCCATTTCCCCAATCCGTAAGCATCTATAAAGTCTACTTTATCCGGATCGTTAAATTCCTGTGCCAGTGCTTCGATGAACTTAGTATATTTTTCCTGAAAGATCTTATCATCCGGAAAAGGTGATTTACGTGCTAATGCAGTCGCCTCGTTAGTAGGTCCCGGGTCTTTATACCAATGTGCACCGGCGTCAAAAACATATTGGGGAGTATTTAATCCTTGGTCACGTCCATCCACTACAATTCGGAATGACAAACGCATCCCACGATCCAAAACACTTTTCAGCAATCTGGTCAAACGGGCAGTCGGATCTTTCCATATATATTTCCCTTCTTCCGGCTCCAATGAACTCCAACTTGTCCGTATATAGCAGGTACTGGCATAATCTGAAACTTTTACTGGTTCTGCCAGTTCCGGTACAGAAACATTATCGTAACCTTCTGTAGTCCAGAAATTTTCATCCCAACCACGTCCCATATAGATCACCCATCCGTTTAATGGATTACGCAATACTGTTTTCTTATCCGGAGTGATTTTCACTGTGACATTACCGGCAGGCAGTTCACCACTTCCATTTCCTTCATCACCATTATTATCACCACCCGAACATGCGGATAAATTTGCTGAACAGAAAAGCAAAAGAACTACACTCCAACTTTTCATAACAGATATTGTTTTTTCTATTTTCATATATTTCGATGTTGATATTAACTATTGCCGTATTTTGTGCAATACGGCAATAGTATAAATTCAAATTATTTATATGCTACAATCTTTTTATTTCGCAAATCTAAAACAACAAGAGTACTTGACGGAACATTAAAGTATGAGTTACGTTGCTCACCATCAGCTCCTCCAGTAATTGCTTGAGACACACCATATGTAAGTGTCTTTTGCTGGCGCAATCCATTCAATAATGCAGGAGAGAAGCAATAAGTATTATTGGCTTTACCACTTATATTTGCTATAAGGAACTTTATTTGGCTTCCGGATATGGGAGTACCTTTATGTACAAGTACTTGCGGATCGGCCAAACTTGGCGTAAAGTTTCCATCTACAGGCGTCCCCCAACCATTTATATTACCCTGCAACCACAAATTCGTTACAGTAGTAGTTATTATATCTTCAGTAGCACTTCCATTATATCTCCATTCGAGTGTCAATGGTTCCAGTTGTTTACTTGGCGGATAGACAGCAACTGTTTTCGCTTGCATATCAACAACAACGCGATGCTCACCTGTTTCCGTAATCTTCCATCCGACAGCCGCTCCTTTTTGTCTCATAACTACAGATAATGTATCTATTTTATCGGCTGACAATGCAACATCATCCCCACTTTCGGGACTGATATAATTAATCTCACTTTCAAACTCAACAGGTATCTTCAACACTCCCGGTTTCAAATCCAATAAAGCTGCATACAGATATTCATTTTCCTGTGTCAATGTCATTTGTATCTTATCCGCACCTACCGCATCACCTTCCAGGAATACTTTATCGGCATCAAACACAATAGGTTTATAAGGACGCACATCTACATTGATTGTTCTCACTTCAGGCATCGCATATTTAGAACCACCATCCCATTTGGCAAGTACACGGAACTGCAAAGTAGCGGGTTTAGTATAAGTCCTTCCCCACTTTTCTACCAATAGCTTCTGCAATTGCTCGGTCGTATAGCTTCTGGAGAACACACCTTCATCCTCTTCTGTGCGTACACTGGAAGCAAAATCATTGCCTTCAATATCTAACTTTGTGACATAAGTAACCGAATATTCTTCCGGCATCTGGCGCGCTTCTGTCCAATCAAAAGTCAAAACCACTTTATTAGGTTCATTGCCGTCGAGTTCGATATTTGTACTTGACGCATGTACTTCCAATGTTTCCGCAGCAGCAAAAAAATCACTGTTGTCCACATTATCATCATCATTGCATGCACTTAAACAAATCCAAACAAATAACGGCAGTATATTATAGAATGATATAATTTTTCTCATATTTATCATTGTTTACTTAAATAAAACATTATCTACACCATCCAGGCAATTGTCTCAGATTAGTATTCTTATCAATATCATCCTGAGGAATCGGCCACCAATAACTAATAAATCTTCTGGTTTGATAAAGGGTACGTTTATAATATTCATCTCTTTCGGTACTTTTAGCCAAGGCATTCATTCCATAGAATTTTCCATTCAAAGCTGTTTCAGCTTCTTTCCAACGACGTAAATCATCAAAACGTATACCAGCTTCACAATTCAACTCTACACGTCTTTCACGACGAATCAAATCACGCAATTGAGCTTCTGTGACAGGTATCTGATCCGCTCCCTTTCCATACTGAGGAATACCAGCTCTATAACGGACTCTATTAATATAATCCAGAATTTCTGTCTCATTATCCGTATATGTGCCCGTTGCCACACTATACTCATATAATGATTCTGCATAGCTCAGATAAGCTTCTGCCAAGCGATAAAGTACTCCTTGACGTTTTTTGTAAGTACCGCTACTAGAGGCAGGAATCGCAGAGGGGTCAACACGTTTACGTATCAAATACCCTGCACTAGGAGAGTCATGAGAAGGACCACCATCTTCACCACCTGAAAAGAAATTGGCAAACTTATTTTTTGCATTCGACTTATCTTTTCCCCAGTGATACTCTTCATTATAAAGTACTGAAATATAAAAACGAGGTTCACGACCGCAATACATCTTATATGTATTTTTAGGAACAATCACATGCTCTGTTTCCTGTTCAGTACCGCCTTTTGTAGCATACATCCATGTAGTCTTATATGACTCGTCAACTGTAGAATATCCCGTCTCACTGTATCCTGATTCAGAATTGATAACTGGAGTAGCTCCATCATTTGTATAACCTGTGATAGGCACTAAACCATTGTTCATAAAGAATGCATCCACCAATGATTGGGTAACACCAATAGCACCTGCACCACCCATACTACGAGGATTAGCCTGACGGTCAAAATAACCTGCATCATCATATGTTCGTGGGAAAAGGATTTCCATATTTCCTTGATTATAACGTAACATCAATGCATTCTGATAAGATTGAAATGCATCTACATCATCTCCAATCGTCTCAATATATAACTTATGCCCCGCCTTTTCAGCCTCATCTATCAGCAACTTATTAGCATCAACAGCGGTCTTCCAACGTTCTGGTTTGAAGGTTGAATCAAAAATAGAAACACCATCACAGTTTTTCATATTCACCATGTCCGAGTCCTGGTTACCATTCACCAAAGGACTAGCAGCAAATGTCAATAAACGGGCACGCATAGCGAGACAAATAATAGAAGTGATACGCCCATATTTATTATCTTCATCGTAATAAGCCGGTAGCAATTTAGAAGTTTCTAACAATTCATTTGCAGCCCAATCCACTACTGTATTAAACGGCTCCTGCTTCAACAACAAGGTTTCACCTGTAATCTCTTCTGTTGCATCACGAATAATAGGAACTGCTCCGTAAGTCATAGCCATCACAGCATGAAAGTAAGCAATGAAAAAGCGACATTCGGCTTTCATATAATTCACTTCCTTCTCTGTTACATCAGGAAGTGCATGCGCATATTTAATAAAGATATATGCTTGGCGAATACGCATAGGAAAAGTCTCCCAGTAGTTAATCACGCCACCGCTTGCAGACGTCCAGTTTCCATTCTGATAAAGAATAGCCTTAAATCCCTGTGATTCCCAACCAACAGAAGGTGCCAACTCGTCTGCTACTGCATCTGCACCATCATAATTATAGAACTTGGGAGTAGCATTATATATATAAGCTAACCAACGTTCCATATTTGTTTTATTCTCAAATACAGTTTCTAATGTCAACTGATCATCCGGCTCCTTATCCAAATAGTCAGAACAAGAAGATAGAGAAAACATGGCAATCGTGCCTAATGCTATATATTTCCTTATTTTATTTTTCATACAATCAATTCTTAGAATTTAATTTCAAAACCTGCAGATATAGATTTCATAGCCGGATAAACTGCACCAGTCCTCGAAGCACCACTATCCGATGTAACTTCCGGATCCCACAAATCAAACTTAGAGAATGTCAGTAGATTTGAGCCTCTAACAAAAATACGCGCTCCGGAGATCAACATATTTTGCATCCATCTCTTCGGAAAAGAATATCCTAATTCTATATTTTTCATGCGTAAGAAACTCATATTACGTAACCACCATGTAGAACTCTGGCTGTTATTAGCATTTGTACCATAATCTAAACGTGGATAAAAGACATCCTGACTGGGATTATCCACCGTCCAGCGATCTTGATAATTAGTAAAGATATTATAGGTTGTACCCTTATTTGACGCAGGAATAATATTACCAGAAAGAACATTCCATGTTCGACCGATACCTTGAAATAACACACCAAAATCTAAATCTTTCCACTTCATATTTAACCCAAACCCATAAACGATTTCTGGGTTTATCGGCCCCCCAATTGGAGATACATCAAATGCATCAATCTTCCCATCTTGATTTACATCTACATATTTAATATCACCCGGGCGCAATTTAGCAGTAAAGGTTTGCGCAGGAATACCCTCTTTTAAAGTACCAGCTGCAACATCAGCAAAGTCATCATTTGTAAACAATCGTTCTGCAATATATCCTCTATTTTGTCCTGTTGGATATCCTGTTTCTGCCCGATTTGTACCAACAACAGCTGCCGGTTCGTCCTTTTCTGTAATCTCATTATGAGCATATGTAAGTGTCCCCATCAAGCTCACAAACAAGTTCTTATTAAACTGTTTATTGATATTCAATGTAACCTCTGCCCCTTGATTCTTCATTTTACCATAATTATCCCAAGGTTGTTTTATAAATCCGGCAGTTATTGGAATCGATTCACGAGGCATAAAAATATTGTGACGGCGTTCGTCAAACAAATCAAATTGTAAATCTACCATACCATTAAATAGTCCCAATTCCAATCCCACATTCGCTTTATTTACTACTTCCCAGGTCAAATTAGGAACTGCAAACTCACCTTCAGCCATACCATTACGATTATACTCGCTCTCGGTACCCCAGTTATATTGTTTCAAATCATTCCATGAATCATTGATAGTAGAAAGATATGCAAAACGTCGTCCATTCAAAGTAGCATTACCTGTTTGCCCATAAGATGCACGTAATTTCAATTTAGAAATAGTTCTACGAAGAGGTTGCATAAATGATTCTTCTGACACAATCCAACCAATAGCCCCTGAAGGAAAAAAACCATAACGTTTTCCCTTAGCAAAATTTTCAGAGCCATTATATCCAAAATTGAACTCCCCTATATATTTCCCTGAATATGTATAAGAAGCACGTCCTGCCATTCCCTGAGTTCGATAAGGTAGTTTCTCTCCTTTATCAAAATGACGACGATTAAATAACAACATGCCAGATACTGCATGTTTTTCCGCAAATGTATGATCATAAGACAAGGTTGCCTCCATATAGAGACTTTTAGTTCCATAAGTCCCTGTAGATTCATGTCCTAATGTATTGCTTCCATTTTCCTTTTTTGTCAACATCAATTCCCCCTCTTCCGTTCTTCCAGAAGCTGCATTATATATATCAGGCTTTGTTGACCGTTTTACTGTCCCCGTAGAATAACGGTCAAAAGAAAATACTCCTTTTACCTTTAACCCCGGAGTTATAAATTTCAAGTCTTGTTCAAGTGAAAATAATGTTTCAATCTTACTAGCACTAGTACGCTGGTACCCCATCTGAGTTGCCATTGCCCACACATTAGACTCCTCAGTTCCTGCAATTTGTCCTGTAGAATATTGTGCTGGAAACTGAAATGGAACAGAACGGAAAGCTCTATTAAAAATCTCACTTACACTTTGTGTTGTAGAATTACGATCTTGCAAATATCCTCCAATATTAAAACGCAGCTGTGTAGTTGGAGATAGCTTTAAATCAACATTTGAACGGACATTATATCTCTGCAACTTAATAGAAGGATCCCACTCTCGCTTTTTGTCACGTTCCAAAATACCGCGTTCATTATAAACAGCGGCCACAAACGAATAACGTAGGATTTCTGTACCACCAGAGATATCTACCGTCACACGCTGATTGGAAGCATGATCCTTAGATACTGCGTCAACCCAATCCACGTCCGGATATAAATCAGGATCATAATTGGCACGAGTTTTCGCAATTTTATCAGTATATATAGGTCTCTGTCCTGTATCGATTAAAACATCATCCAATAATTGCATGTAATCAGCAGCCCCAATATATTCCGGAAGTTTTATAGGTTGTGTAGCTGCAAACTCTGCTTTTACAGTTACACGTGGTTTCCCCACCTGTCCCCGTTTTGTATTAATCAAGATAACACCATTAGCACCGCGTACTCCATAAACAGCACTAGCGGCAGCATCTTTCAATACAGAAAAAGATTCAATTTCTTCCGGATCAATATTATTTAATTCACGTTCAATACCGTCAACTAAAACTAATGGATCACCACCAACTTTTTGAAAGGTACTAATACCACGAATCCAAAAAGTTGAATTATCATATCCCGGTTCCCCCGAACGTTGAACTGCCAATACACCTGCAACCGTACCTGCTAAATTGTTACTCAACGAGCGACTGGTAGATACTTTTAATTTCGCAGGTTCAATTGTTGTAATAGAACCCACTACAGATTCTTTTTTTTGTGCGCCATAAGCCACAACGACAACTTCATCCAACTGACCGACATCTTCTACCATCTGTACATTGACTACTTTTCGATTATCAACGACCTCTTCTTTAGGCACAAAACCTATATAACGGAAAGAGAGCACTGACCTCTTTGCAGGAACAGTAATACTATAATTACCATTCATGTCTGTCAATGAATGTACTGTAGAATCATTTTTTAGAATAATTGTCACACCGATCAAAGGTTCTCCCTTCTCATCTGAAACGTTACCTGTTACCTTTATACCTTTTTGTTGTGTAGCTTGCTGTACTTTAGGAGCTTCTGGTATCGAAATTGTAATTTGTCTTCCCGACATCTTATAATTCAGTCCTGTCTCTGAAAACAGCTCTTTTAACACAGCATCTATTTTCTTATTGGAAACTGAAATGGAGACTTTGTTATTCAGATTTTTCTGAACATTAGCAGAGTATATAAAAATATATTTACTATGTTTTTCGATATAATCTAAAATATCTTTAACTGTAGCATTCTCATACTGTACTGAGA